>NZ_JBEXKC010000007.1:0-154287 GCF_040609475.1 Streptomyces sp. NPDC004667
GTGCTCGGGACCGCCGCCCGGGCGGCCGGGCTCGGGGCGCTCGACGCCGCCCACGTGGCGGCGTACGAGAGCGTCAGCGGTCCGGCGACCGCGACGGTCCGGCTGCTCGGCCTGGACCCCTTCGAGGCCAGCGCGGTGCTGGCGCGGCTGGCACCCGAGCTCGACGCCGTGGCCGCGCGGGCCGCCGAGGCCGCCCTGCTCGCCCGTACCGAGGGCACGGACGCGCTGCCCGCCCCCTCCTCGCCCCTGCTGGAGATCGCGGCGCAGGTCCATGCCGACTGGCCGGTCCGCCTCTTCGCCTCCTGAGCGGACCGTGCCCCGGCCGGCCACCCACACCACTTCCAAGGAGACCCCGTGCACCTCGACCACGACGTGACGTACCCCCAGCGCCACACCCACAGCGCGGACCCGCACCGTGCCGACGGCAGCCGCCGCGCCCTGCGCATCGGACTCGGCGGGCCCGTCGGCTCCGGCAAGACCGCGACCGTCGCCGCGCTCTGCCGGGCCCTGCGCGCCGAACTGTCCATGGCCGTCGTCACCAATGACATCTACACCCGTGAGGACGCCGAGTTCCTGCTCCGCGAGGCGGTCCTGCCGCCCGAGCGGATCAGCGCCGTCGAGACCGGGGCCTGCCCGCACACCGCCATCCGCGACGACATCTCCGCGAACCTGGAGGCCGTCGAGGAGCTGGAGGACAGTGTGGGTCCGCTCGACCTGATCCTCGTCGAGTCCGGCGGCGACAACCTCACCGCCACCTTCTCCCGCGGCCTGGTCGACGCCCAGATCTTCGTCATCGACGTGGCCGGCGGTGACGACATCCCGCGCAAGGGCGGCCCCGGCGTCACCACCGCGGACCTGCTGGTCGTCAACAAGACCGACCTCGCCCCGCACGTCGGCTCCGACCTGGAGCGGATGGCCCGCGACGCGGCCGCCCAGCGCGGGGAACTGCCCGTCGCCTTCCAGTCCCTGCGCGGTACCGAGGGAGTGGCCCCGGTGGCCGCCTGGGTGCGCGAGCGGATCGCCGCCTGGGTCGTACGGTGACCGCCGCGGCCCCCGTCACCGCTCCGCCGCCCCCGGCCGGACTGCGGGCCACCGCCCGGATCGGCGCCGTCCGCGACGGGCGCGGCGGCACCGCACTGCCCCTGCTGGCCGGGGAGGGGCCGCTGGCCCTGCGCCGCACCCGGGACGAGGGCGCCGAGGCCGGGGTGATGCTGGTCGGCGCGATGAGCGCCCCCCTGGGCGGCGACCACCTCACGGTGGAGGCCGACGCGGGGCCGGGCGCCCGGCTGGCGCTGCGCTCGGCGGCCGCCACCCTGGCCCTGCCCGGCCGGGGCGGCGAGCCCGCGCGGTACGACGTACGCCTCTCGCTCGCCGAGGACGCGGCGGTGCGCTGGCTCCCGGAGCAGCTCGTCTCCGTGCGCGGCAGCGACCTGCGCGTGCGCACCCGGGCCGAACTGGCGCCCGGCGCAAGGCTGATGTTCCGTGAGGAACAGGTCCTGGGGCGTACCGGGGAAGCCCCCGGCACGCTGCGCGCCCGGCTCACGGTCACCCGGGGCGGCCGGCCCCTGCTGGACCAGGAACTGTCCTGCGGGCCCGGCGCCCCCGGGGGATGGGACGGCCCGGCGGGGATCGCGGGCCACCGGGCGCTCGGCCAGCTGCTGGTGGTGGACCCGCGGTTCGAAGCCGACCCGCCCGGGGCGCGGGTGCTCGGGGAGTTCGCGGCGGCCACCCCGCTGGCGGGTCCCGCGGTGCTCGTGACGGCCCTGGCCCCGGACGCACTGCGGCTGCGCGAGCTGCTGGACGAGGCGGCCCGCGCATACGGGTGGTGACGGGGGGTCATACTCGGGGCGAATGGGACACCGCTCAGCGGTACACCCGTTTCCGGTTATCGGGTTGGCAAAGAACTCGACCTGACTCTGTTGTTGGGTATCGGTCAGGCGAAAGGATCCCCCTGCACGCCGACGACCGAACTCGACCGAATCCGGCCGCCCACGGCGGCACATGAGCAGGGGGAACAACCACGTGATACGCACTGCAGCGCTGGGGAGCGCTGCCACTCTGATCACCGGCGCACTGGCGGCGGGCCTGCTGCTCGCGCCGTCCGCCTCGGCGGCTTCGGCCGGCCGGGACAACGGGGCCGCGGAAGCGGTCGGCGCCCAGATCGCCGCCGCCCGCGCCGCGCGCGCCGGCATCGACTGGAAGGACTGTCCTGCCGACTGGGGCTTCGCGAAGCCGGTCCAGTGCGGCTGGGTCAAGGTCCCGCTCGACTACACCAAGCCCTTCGGCAAGACCATCGACCTCGCGGTCGACCGCGCCGTGAGCACCGGCACCAAGGAGGAGCGCCAGGGCGCGCTCGTCTACAACCCGGGTGGCCCGGGCGGCTCCGGCATGCGCTTCCCGCTCCGGATCGTGAACAAGAGCCCGCTGTGGGTCAACACCTCGAAGGCCTACGACTTCGTGGGCTTCGACCCCCGCGGCGTCGGCCACTCCGCGCCGATCTCCTGCATCGACCCGCAGGAGTTCGTCAAGGCTCCCAAGGCCGACCCGGTCCCGTCCAACGAGGCCGACAAGCGCGCCCAGCGCAAGCTCGCCGCCGAGTACGCGGACGGCTGCAAGGAGCGCAGCGGCGAGATGCTGCCGCACATGACCACTCCCAACACCGCGCGCGACCTGGACGTGATCCGGGCCGCCCTCGGTGAGCAGAAGCTGAACTACCTCGGCGTCTCCTACGGCACCTACCTGGGCGGGGTCTACGCGACCCTCTTCCCGTCCCACGTGCGCCGCATGATCGTCGACAGCGTGGTCAACCCCAAGCAGGACAACATCTGGTACCAGGCCAACCTGGAGCAGGACGTCGCCTTCCAGATGCGCTGGAACGACTGGGAGGACTGGGTCGCCAAGAACGACGCCTCCTTCCACCTCGGCGACACCCGCGCCAAGGTCGAGGCCAAGTGGCTGGAGCTGCGCGGCAAGGCCAAGGCCAACCCGCTCGGCGGCGTGGCCGGTCCGAACGAGCTGCTCGGCTTCTTCCAGAAGGCGCCGTACTACGACTCCTCCTGGGTGCCGGTCGCGCAGGCGTTCAGCGCCTGGGCCGCCGGTGACGAGAAGCCGCTGATCGACGCCGTCGCCCCCGACATGTCCGACACCGCGGGCAACATCGCCTCGGAGAACGGCAACGCCGTCTACACCGCGGTCGAGTGCGCCGACGCCAAGTGGCCGACCAGCTGGGCCAAGTGGGACCGCGACAACACCGCGCTCCACAAGAAGTACCCCTTCCTGACCTGGTCGAACGCCTGGATGAACCTGCCCTGCGCGACCTGGAAGTCGAAGCAGAGCACCCCGATCGAGGTCGGTGCCAAGCGCGGCATCGCGCCGGTCCTGATCGTCCAGTCCGAGCGTGACGCGGCCACCCCGTACGAGGGTGGTGTCGAGCTGCACCGCCGCCTGGCCGGTTCGCGCCTGATCACCGAGCAGAACGCCGGCTCGCACGGTGTGACCAGCCTGGTCAACCCCTGCATCAACACCCGCGTGGACGCCTACCTGCTGACCGGCAAGGTAGACGCGCAGGACGTCAAGTGCGGTCCGCACGCCACCCCGGTGGCGCCGGCCCCGGCCGCCGCCAAGTCGCTCGCCCAGGCCCCGGCCGACGGGCTCGCGGTGCGTGAGGAGCTCCCGGCCGTCCGTTAAGGACCCGGAGAAGTGACGAGGGAGAAGGCTCAGCGCGGACCGCGCCGGGCCTTCTTCCGCTTCTCCTCCTCCTCGGCCTTGACCTCGGCGGCGTACCGGTCCACGTACTCCTGGCCCGAGAGGCCGAGGACCGCGTACATGATCTCGTCCGTGACGGCGCGCAGGACGGCCCGCTCCCGCTCCATGCCCGCGTAGCGGGAGAACTCCATCGGTGCGCCGAAGCGGATCGTGACCCGCCGGATCTTCGGGATCCGCCGGCCGGGCGGCTGGATCTCGAAGGTGCCGACCATCGCGCACGGAACCACCGGGACCCCGGCGCCGAGCGCCATCGCCGCCACCCCGACCTTGCCCTTGTAGAGCCGCCCGTCGTGCGAGCGCGTGCCCTCCGGGTAGATCCCGAGCAGCTCGCCCCGGGCGAGCACCCCGAGGCCCTCGCGCAGCGCCGCCTGACCGGCGTCCTTGCCGGAGCGGTCCACCGGGATCTGGCCGGCGCTTCGGAAGAACGCGGCGGTCAGCCTGCCCTTGAGGCCCGGTCCGGTGAAGTACTCGGCCTTCGCCAGGAAGGTGATCCGGCGCTTGAGGATCGCGGGCATCAGGAAATGGTCGGAGAAGGACAGGTGGTTGCCCGCGACGATCGCCGCCCCCTCCGCGGGGATGTTCTCCAGCCCCTCGATCCGCGGCCGGAACAGCATCCGCAGCAACGGTCCGAGCAGCACGTGCTTGAGCAAGTGGTAGAACACCCGGTGCTTCCCTTCGCCCGACGGTCGCCCCGCGGCCGGCCGGGAGCGAGGCGTACGCGGCCCGCTCAGGCGCTGCCGGCGGCGGCCATCCCCAGGGTCAGCAGGCCCAGCACCACCCAGCCGAACCACAGCCAGCCGTTGCTGCCGAGCGCCACGGAGTACGCGGAGACGGCCACCAGGGCGGCGAAGGTCGTCACCGCCATCGCCTTAACGGATCCGGTCATGCCCCATGGTGGCGCCTGGGACGGCCCGAGCGCTACTGGCCGCGCCCTTGGAGCGAGGCGAGGTACGCGTTGTACGCCTCCAGCTCCTGGTCGCCGTTGCGCTCCTCGGCCCGGTCCGAGCGCTTCGCCGCGCGCTGCTCCGAGTGGTACCACTGGTAGACCAGCGCGATCAGCACCAGCACCGAGGGGATCTCGCTGAACGCCCAGGCGATCCCGCCGCCCCACTGCTGGTCGAGCAGCGGATCGATGCCGAGGGAGGCCGGCGGGTTCTGGTACGTCCCGATCATCGGCTCGCTCGCCATCATCAGGGCGATGCCGAAGAAGGCGTGGAAGGGCATGCCCGCGAAGAGCTCCAGCATCCGCATCACGTATCCGGGGCGGTGCGGACCCGGGTCCACGCCCATGATCGGCCAGAAGAAGATCAGGCCGACCGCGAGGAAGTGGACCATCATCGCGATGTGGCCGGTCTTCGACTCCATGAGGAAGTCGAAGAGCGGGGTGAAGTACAGGCCGTAGAGGCTGGCGATGAACATCGGGATGGTGAAGGCCGGATGCGTGATGATCCGCATGTACCGGCTGTGCAGCAGCATCAGGAGCAGCTCGCGGGGGCCCTTGCTGCCGCGGGCGGCGGGCGGCAGCGCGCGCAGCGCCAGCGTGACCGGCGCGCCCAGCAGCAGCAGGATCGGGCTGACCATGCTGATCACCATGTGCTGGACCATGTGGACGCTGAACATGACCATGCCGTAGTCGTTCAGCTTGGTGCACATCATCAGTGCCACGCTCAGCACGCCCGTCACGAAGGCGACCGTCCGGCCCACCGGCCAGGCGTCCCCGCGCCGGCGCAGGCGCAGCACGCCCCACCCGTACAGGGCCAGCCCCAGCAGGGAGCCGAACAGGAAGAAGGCGTCGAAGGAGAACTCCAGCCCGCGCCCGAGGGTGAACGGCGGCAGGTCCATGTTCATGTCCATGTCCATGGTCATGCCGTGACCGCTGTGATCCATCTGTTCACTCCCTTGACTGTGGCGCTCCACCACAGTAGTGCCGCCCCCGGACGCGATCGCGTCCGGGGGCGGCACTCAGCAGGGGGGAAACATCACAGGACGTTCTGTGCCTCTTCGTACCGGTCCGCCGGAACGGTCTTCAGGGTCGACGTGGCCTCGGCCAGCGGCACCATCACGATGTCGGTGCCGCGCAGCGCCGTCAGCATCCCGAACTCGCCCCGGTGCGCCGCCTCCACCGCGTGCCAGCCGAAGCGGGTGGCGAGGACGCGGTCGTAGGCGGTGGGGGTGCCGCCGCGCTGGACGTGGCCGAGGATGACCGGACGGGCCTCCTTGCCGAGCCGGGCCTCCAGCTCGACGGCGAGCCGGTTGCCGATGCCGGCGAACCGCTCGTGGCCGTACATGTCCGTACCGCCCTCCTCGACGGCCATCGAGGAGCCCGGAGCGGGCTTGGCGCCCTCGGCGACCACGACGATCGCGAACCGCTTGCCCGCCGAGAAGCGCTCGCCGACGATCGCCGTCAGCTCCTCGATGTCGAAGGGGCGCTCCGGTACGACGATCGCGTGCGCGCCCGCCGCCATGCCCGAGTGCAGGGCGATCCAGCCGGTGTGGCGGCCCATGACCTCCACGACCATCACGCGCTGGTGGGACTCGGCGGTGGTCTTCAGCCGGTCCAGGGCCTCGGTGGCGACGCCCACGGCCGTGTCGAAACCGAAGGTGACGTCCGTCGAGGCGATGTCGTTGTCGATGGTCTTCGGCACGCCGACGATCGGCAGCCCGCCCTGCGCGAGCAGGTTGGCGGCCTTCAGGGTGCCCTCGCCGCCGATCGGGATGATCGCGTCCAGGCCGAGGTCGGCGACGTGCCCCCGGGCCCGCTCCACACCGTCGCGCAGGTGCGCGGGCTGGACGCGGGAGGAGCCGAGGATGGTGCCGCCGCGGGCCAGGATGCCGGCCACGGCGTCGAGGTCGAGCTTGCGGTAGTCGCACTCCAGCAGGCCGCGCCAGCCGTCGTGGAAGCCGATGACCTCGTCGCCGTGGTCGACCACGGCGCGGTGCACGACGGAACGGATGACGGCATTGAGGCCGGGGCAGTCGCCGCCGGAAGTGAGCACACCAATGCGCATGGCAGGAGGAACCTTTGCAACGTGGGCCGACGACCGGACCACGTCGTCCGGTTGGAACTGGCTGCCAGCCTACAAGCGGATTCCCGGTGGACTGAACCATCCTCCACATGCTGGTCAGAACAATCGTACGAACGGACGTCGGCCCGGACCCCCTGGGGGGTCCGGGCCGACGGACGGTACGGCGGGCGCGGGGCGGGGCTACGCGGGCTGCGTGGCCGCCGCGATGCGCTCGTTGCGCAGGGCCTCGTACCAGCGGTCGTCCAGGGGCGGCAGCGCGTTCACGTCGAGGGCCAGCTTCAGCAGCAGGTCCGCGATCAGCGGGTTGCGGGCCATCACGGGTCCGTGCATGTACGTGCCGAAGACGGTGTCGCTGTACGCGCCCTCGGTGCCGTCGCCGGTGCCGTTGCCGCGGCCCAGCCGGGTCCGGGCGAAGGGCTTGGCCGTCGGGCCCAGGTGCGTGACGCCCTGGTGGTTCTCGAAGCCCGTCAGCGGCGGCAGGTTCAGGCGCGGGTCGATGTCCGCCAGCACGTCGCCGACGCACCGCTCGCCCTCGCCGCGCACGGTCACGACGTCCAGCAGGCCCAGCCCCTCCTGGCGCTGGCCCATGTCGTTGACGAACTCCTTGCCGAGGATCTGGTACCCGGCGCACACGGAGAAGACGATCGCCCCGTTCGAGACGGCGCGCTCCAGGCCGCCGTCGCGCAGCAGCCGCTCCGCGGCCAGCCGCTGCGGCCGGTCCTCGCCGCCACCGATCAGGTAGATGTCGCCCGAGGTGGGGATGGGCTGGTCGCTGCGCACGTCCACGCGCTGCACGTCCAGGCCGCGCTGGCGCGCCCGGCGCTCCACCACGAGGGCGTTGCCCTGGTCTCCGTACGTGCTGAGCAGGTCCGGGTAGACCCACACCAGACGCAGGCTGTTGTCGCTCATGCTCTTGTCCTCTGCGGTTCTGACGGGGTGCTAGTTGCCGACGCGGCGGCGCACGTCCTGGAAGGCGGTGTAGTTGGCGATCAGCTCGATCTGACCGGGCGGCGCCAGCTGCACGGCCTCGTCGATGGTCTCGCAGACCCGGAAGTCCAGACCGGCCACTTCCAGGCGGACCGCGAGGTCCAGCTTGCGGTCGCCGATCACGAAGATCGGGTGGCCGGCGAGGCGCGGGTAGTCCACGTCCCACAGCCAGGACGTGTCCGTGCCGTCGGCGCCGCGCGCGTTCACCGAAAGGATCACCGGCGTGGGCGGCGGGTCGATCAGCGAAAACGTTTCGAGCCAGCCCGCCGGGTTCTTCGCGAGCAGCAGCCGCAGCTCACGGCCCATGAAGTTCACCACGTCGTACCGTCCGGCCACGGCCTGGACCTGGTACATGCGCTCCAGCGCGACCTGCGGGGGCACGCCGAAGACAGCGGCCACGGCGGCCGAGGTGGCGGCGTTGGCCTTGTTCGCGCGGCCCGGCAGCTGGAGGTGGATCGGCCATGCGCTGCCGTGCGGGTCGAGCACGTGGTCGCCGGAGAGCACCCAGCTCGGGGTGGGGCGGCGGAAGCCGCACTCGCCGCAGAACCAGTCGTCGCCCGGTCGCTGCATGACGCCGCCGCAGGAGGGGCACGACCAGGCGTCGTCCTTCCACTCCTGGCCTGCCGCCACCCACACCACGTTCTGCGAGGACGACGCCGACCACACGATCAGCGGGTCGTCGCAGTTCGCCACGATCACGGCCTTGGAGCCCTGGAGGCCCTCGCGCCACTTCTCGGCGAGCATGCGGGTCTCGGCCGCGCGGTCCAGCTGGTCGCGGGAGAGGTTCAGCAGGGCGATCACCTTGGGGGTGACGTCCCGGGCCACCCCGGCCAGGTACTTCTCGTCGACCTCGATGACGCCGTACTTGGCGTCCGAGCCGCCGGCCAGGGCGGAGGTGATGCCCGCCGGCATGTTGGCGCCCAGCGCGTTCGAGACGACCGGACCGCTGGCCCGCAGGGCCTCCGCGATCAGGCGGGTCGTCGTGGTCTTGCCGTTCGTCGCGGAGACGAGGACGACATCGAGATGCTGCGCCAGCGCGCCGAGAAGATCGGGGTCCAGCCTGAGTGCGACCTTGCCACCGATCACCGATCCGCTTCCGCGTCCCGCGGCCCGCGACACCGCCGCCGCGGCCTTGCCCGCCGTCACGGCCAGCTTGGCCCGCGGCGAAAGCGGCTCCGTGTTGCCTGCCATCGTCCCTTGTCCTCCTTGCGTCGGTCGGCCCCAGCCTATCCAGTACCGGCCGGGGCCTTGACCGCGGCGCCCCAGGGACGCCGCGGATCTCCTCATATATTCGTCCGTCGTACCCTTACGGCCATGCGACAGCGCCCCATCCCCGGTACCACCGGACTCGTCCGCACCATGAGCCTGCTGGGTGATCCGGTGCTCCGTTCCGCCTGCGCGGAGGTCACCGCCTTCGGCCCCGAACTCGACCGTCTCATCGAGGACATGTTCGCCACGATGTACGCCGCCGAGGGCGTCGGCCTCGCCGCGAACCAGGTCGGCGTGGGGCAGCGGGTCTTCGTCTACGACTGCCCCGACGACGATGACGTCCGCCACGTCGGCCACGTCGTCAATCCGCGTCTGGTCCTCGCCGACGGGGACGAGTTCCTAGGCCCGGAGGGCTGTCTGTCCCTGCCGGGCCTGGAGGCGGGCACCGCCCGCTTCGACCGCGCGGTCGTCGAGGGGGTGACCTCGGACGGGTCCCCGGTACGGATCGAGGGCACCGGGTTCTTCGCCCGGTGCCTCCAGCACGAGTGCGACCACCTCGACGGCACCGTGTACGCGGACCGGGTGACCGGGCTGCGCGCCCGCCGGCTGCGCCGGGCCATCCGCAAGGCGCCGTGGGGCCCCGTCGGCGACGACAGGGCCTAGAACCCGGGGCCGTCCACGCGGTTGCCCGCGGTGGCGAGCCGGCCCCAGAGCAGGTCCGTGAGGCCGGTCACCAGCTCGGCCCGGCCGCAGGGGCGTTCGCCGAGCCACCAGTCCCCGGCCGCGTGCATCATGCCGACGATGCCGTGGCCCCAGATCCGGGCCGTGCGTTCGCCGCCCGGTCCGAGGTCGACCCGTTCGCCGATGACCTGGGCCAGTTCCTCGCCGAGGCGGCGCAGCAGCGGGGCCGAGTGCAGGCCCACGTCGAAGCCGCGCTCGGTGCTCTGCGAGTCCTCGGCCGGGTGCATCAGGAACCGGTAGACCTGGGGCCGGGCCTCGATGGCCGCGAGATAGGTGTCGAGGGTGGCCTCCACCCGGTGGCGCCGCTCGGCGGGCGCGTCGAGGGCGGCCCGCAGCGAGTCCAGCAGGGCGTCGGTGTGCCGGACCGCGAGGGCCTGGTAGAGCCCCGCCTTGTCGCCGAAGTGCCGGTAGAGGATGGGCTTCGTGATGCCCGCCTCGGCGGCGATGGCGTTCATCGAGGCCTTGGGGCCGTCCCGCAGCACGACGCGGTCCGCCGCCTCCAGAAGCTCCCGCCGACGGCGTTCGGCCGCTCCCGGCTCACCGGCCTGCGCAGTGGTGTGCATGACGTGTTTCTCTCCCCGCCCTTGCGATGGTGCGTGACGCCCACGCAACGTAACACCCCGCACACCCTCGCGATCGAATCGGCGTCGCTTGACAGTGCTTACCGGCCGGTAACACACTGTGGCCATTGTTCAGGTTACCCGCAGTAACTCGCGGACGTGGGTCTGCCGGTGGCGGTGTGAGACAGCTGGAGGGGACATGGCGGAGTTCACCATGGAGCTCAACGAGGACCAGAAGCAGGTCCGCGACTGGATCCACGGTTTCGCCGCGGACGTGATCAGGCCCGCGGCCGCGGAATGGGACGAGCGCGAAGAGACTCCCTGGCCCGTCATCCAGGAGGCCGCCAAGGTCGGCATCTACTCCCTGGACTTCTACGCCCAGCAGTTCTTCGACCCCACCGGCCTCGGCGTCCCGATGGCCATGGAGGAGCTCTTCTGGGGCGACGCGGGCATCGCCCTGTCGATCGTGGGCACCGGACTCGCGGCCATCGGCGTCGTCGCCAACGGCACCGAGGAGCAGATCGGCACCTGGATCCCGCAGATGTACGGCACCCCGGACGACGTGAAGGTCGCCGCCTTCTGCTCCTCCGAGCCGGACGCCGGATCCGACGTCGGCGCGATGCGCACCCGGGCCGTGTACGACCAGGCCAAGGACGAGTGGGTGCTCAACGGTACCAAGACCTGGGCGACCAACGGCGGCATAGCCAACGTCCACATCGTCGTCGCCGTGGTCGACCCGGAGCTCGGCACCAAGGGGCACGCCTCCTTCATCGTGCCGCCGGCCACGCCCGGCCTCTCGCAGGGCCAGAAGTTCAAGAAGCACGGCATCCGCGCCTCGCACACCGCGGAAGTGGTCCTGGAGGACGTACGGGTGCCCGGGTCCTGCCTGCTCGGCGGCAAGGAGAAGCTCGACGAGCGCCTGGCGCGGGCCCGCGAGCGGGCGGCGGCCGGCGGCGGCGAGCGGGTGAAGAACGCCGCGATGGCCACCTTCGAGGCCTCCCGGCCCGCGGTCGGGGCGATGGCGGTCGGCACGGCCCGCGCCGCGTACGAGGTCGCCCTCGACTACGCGAAGACCCGCACCCAGTTCGGCCGCCCGATCATCGACAACCAGGGCGTGGCCTTCCAGCTCGCGGACATGCGCACGCAGATCGACGCGGCCCGGCTGCTGGTGTGGCGCGCGTCCTGGATGGCGGTCGCCGGAAGGCCGTTCACCGCGGCGGAGGGCTCGATGTCGAAGCTGTACGCGAGCGAGGTGGCCAAGAAGGTCACCGCGCAGGCGGTGCAGATCCTCGGCGGCAACGGCTTCACCCGGGAGTACCCGGTGGAGCGGATGCACCGCGACGCGGCCATCTACACGATCTTCGAGGGGACGAGCGAGATCCAGCGCCTGGTGATCGCCCGCACGCTCTCCGGCATGCCGATCCGCTAGCCGCGCCGGCCCCGGGTGCCGCCCCGGGGCCGCGGGGCGGCACCCGGGCGCCCGCGGCGCCGTGGCGTACGGGCCCGTGGGGCCGGGTTCGCGGGGGCGCGGCCGGGGCTCAGGGGCGTAGGAGGCGGGTCAGGGCGCGGGTGAAGAGGGCGTGGGCCGCGCGGGCCGTGAGGGGGTCCAGGAGGCGGGGCAGGCCGCGTACGCGGAGCTCCTCCCGCCAGAGGACCTCGGAGCCCCCGCCGGGGCCCGGCCGGACCTCGATCTCGGCCCAGCCCGTCACCGCCCGGCCGCGCTTTTCGAGCCGGACGAGCCGGGGCGGCTCCCAGCGCACGACCTCCATCGGGTCGTCGAAGGTGATTCCGGCCACTCCGGTGCGGGCCGTGAAGCGGGTTCCGGCACGCGTCGGCGGCGCGGTCCAGATGATCGTCCGGGTCAGCGGGACCTGCGCGCCGTGGCGTTCCCAGTCCGTCACCCGCCTCCAGGCGTCGGCCGGGGCGAGCGGGCTGCGGCGAATGATCCGGATGACGGGCATGAGCGCATGGTAAGCGGGCATACACACCCTGAACTGGACCTCGAATATGGGTTCCGTCCGGGGGCGGCGATCGGCAATACTCACCGCCACCGTGGATCGCGGATTCGACCGGGTGACCACCGGCCCTCCCGCCCCACACTGCGAGGAGGTGCGCCATGTGCTCCCACCAGCCCCCCTGCCCGCCCGCCGACAGCGCCGACCACGAGGCCGCGCGCGTCGTGGCCTCCCATCCCGAACAGGGCTGGAGCCTGCTCTGCAACGGCGTGGTGGTGTTCGACGACACCGGTGAACTGCTCCCCGAAGGCCGGACGGTGGAACCCCGTCGGCCGGCCCTGGTCTGAGCGAGGAGGCAGCATGCGCCAGCAGCTGATCCGCAAGCCCGTCCCCAAGCCCGCCCCACGAGACCTGGACCTGCGCACACCGTCGGGCAGACCCCTCCCGTACTGACGGGAGCCCCGGCATTACGGCGTCCACCGGAAGGCGATCAGCCGGTGGACGCCTCAGTACCGCCCAGGAACGCGGTCTCGTACGCCGCGTCGCCGATCGCGGCCCGCGCCTGCCGTTCGCCCTGGTCCCGCAGGGCGGTCAGCGAGGGCGAGCCCATCTGCGGGCGGCCGACCGTGCGCCACCAGGCGTGCCCGGTGCCGAGCAGCCGCGCGGCCAGCTCCCCGTCGCCCAGGGCCGCCACCGCGGCCGCGAGCACGTCCAGGCCCAGCGCGATGCCGAAGCGGTCGCCGAGCAGCCGCTTCCCGGAGAGCATCGCGCGCACGTGCCGGGCCGCCTCCCCGTACTGGCCGAGCCCCAGCGCCGCGACGGCCAGGACGTAGTCCGCGTACGCCCTCAGCCAGCGCTCGCCCAGCTCCGCACAGGACTCCCGCAGCCCCCGGGCCTCCTCGGCGGCCTCCTCGTAGCGCCCCAGGTCGCACAGGGCGTACCCGGTGGCCAGCCGGCACAGCAGCCAGCCCGCGCCGCTGGTGCGGCCGCCGTGGCCCGCCCGCGCCCGGGGCCCTGCCAGCGCGATCGCCGTCGTCGGGTCGCCCGGCATCAGGACCGACACGGCCCGCAGGTAGGCGGCGCGCAGCTCCGGCTCCGGGTCGCCGAGCGGGGCGGCCGCGCGGGCACACCGCAGGCCGGTCTCCCGGGCCGGGTCCAGGTCGCCCTGGAGCAGCATCGTCAGGCCGAGGGCCCACAGCCCCTGGGCCCGGGCGGCGCCCCCGGGCGGTGCCTCGTCCAGGGCCCGTTCCAGGAAGCGCCGGCCCTCGTGGACGTGCCCGCAGGCGAACCAGAAGAACCACAGGGCTCCGGCCATCTCCAGGGCCGCGGCCGGGTCGGCGGCGAGGAGGTGCTCCAGGGCGGTGCGCAGCTGCGCGTGCTCGGCGGTCATCCTGCGGTACCAGTCCACCTGGCCGGACCCCATCCAGCCCTCGTCGGCGGCCTGCGACAGCGCGGCGTACCAGTGGGCGTGCCGGTCGGCGACGGACCGTACCTCGCCCAGCTCCACCAGCCAGTCGTGGCCGAACTCGCGGATCGTGTCCAGCATCAGGTAGCGGGCGCCCGCCCCCCGTTCCCGGGAGCGGCGTACGACGGACTTGGCGACCAGCCCCTCCAGGACCCGTTCCACCCGCCCCGGGGCCAGCGGCCCGCCGGAGCACACGGCCCGGGCGGCCGCCACGTCGAAGTCCCCGGTGAACACCGACAGCCGGGACCACAGCAGCCGCTCCACGGGCTCGCACAGCTCGTGGCTCCACCCGATCGCGGTGCGCATGGTCTGGTGCCGGGGCAGGCGCGCGGCCCGGGTGTCGGCGAGCACCTCGAAGCGGGCGCCCAGACGCTGCGCCATCTGCTCCAGCGTCCACAACCGCAGCCGGGCGCCCGCCAGTTCCAGGGCGAGCGGGATGCCGTCCAGGCGGCGGCAGACCTCGGCGGCGGTGCGGGTGCGGTCCGGGTCGGCGAAGACGGCGGCGGCGGCCTCGGGGGCGGCGGCCAGGGCGCGGGCCCGGAAGAGGGCCAGGGCGTCGCTGTCGGGGCCCTCGGAGGGCAGCGGGCGGACCTCGACGACCCGCTCGCCGGGGGAGCCCAGCCGCTCCCGGGAGGTGGTCAGCACGGTCAGGCCCGGGGCGGACTGCAGGAGTTCGCCCGCCAGGTGCCGCACCTCGGAGACGAGGTGTTCGCAGGTGTCGAGGACGAGGAGGATCTCCTTGTCCGCCATCCACGCGCACAGTTCCTCGTCGAGGGGCTGCGCGGAGTGGTCGGCGAGACCGACGGCGTGGGCCACCGTGGTGGTGAGCAGTCTGGGGTCGCGCAGCGGCGAGAGCTGTACCCACCAGACCCCGTCGCGCCGGTCCGCGGCCCGGCCGACGGCCCGGCGGGCGAGGCGGGACTTGCCCACGCCGCCGACCCCGGTCAGGGTGATCAGTCTTCGTTCGCCCAACAGACGGTCGAGCAGGGTGAGTTCACCCTCGCGACCGACGAAGCTCGCCACGTCCGGCGGCAGATTTCCCGGCACGGCGCAAGAGTCTGGCGCAGGGCCGACACCCGCGGAGTCTGCCTGATTGTCGTTGACCGAGTACTCACCGAACACGGATGTATTGTGCGCGATCTTCTTTCACGGCACGGCCGTTCGCTTCGGATCGCCGTGCGCCGTGCGGGTGACGGCGGGCCGGCCGACGTCGGCCGCCTCAGCCGGCGAGGGTGATCCGGCGCTCTTCGCAGAAGGCTCCCCAGTTGCCGTCGGGCAGGCGGGCGCGGAGTTTCAGGGTCCAGGAGGTCCCGGCCGGTTCGGCCGTGTCGATCCGGTAGGAGGCGCGGCCGGCCGGTACGGCTCCCGCCCCGAACTGGATGACGGTGACGGGCCGGTCGTTGACGTAGAGCTGGTACTCGCTCGTGGGGCGCCCCGTGTCCGGCGGGTTCCAGCTCAGGTCGACCGCGCCGGGGGAGGCGGTCGCGGTGAGGTCGCCGGGCGCGGTGTCCGGGGCCCGGTCGGGGTCGGCCGGGGTGGTCACGGCGACGGCGGGGCCGTCGGGCGAGGAGTTGTCGGCGCCGTCGCGGGCGCGGACGGTGAAGGAGTAGGCGGTGCCCGGCTGCAGGCCGGTCAGCGAGGTGCCCCGCTCGGCGGGGCCGGCCGTGTGGATGCGGACGCCGCCCTGGTAGACGTCGTAGCCGGTCACGCCCGTGTCGTCCGTGGCCGGGGTCCAGTCGAGCCGGACCGTCCGGGGGCCCTCGGCGCGGCCGGTGGTGGTGGGCGGGGCGGTGGGGGGCACGCGGTCCTCGGGCCGGGCCGCCGGGGTGGTGGCCCGTACGGGCGCGCTGGGGGCGGAGCGGTTCCCGGCGGCGTCCCGGGCGCGGACGGTGAAGTCGTAGGCCGTCCGCGGGGCGAGCCCGGTCACGTCCACCATCGTCCGGTCGGCCGGCAGTTCCTTGACCAGCTGCCCGGCCTGGAAGACCTGGTAGCCGGTGACCCCGTCGGCGGGCGCGGCCGACTCCCACATCACATGGACCGAAGTGGCGCTGCCCGCCTGGGCGGTGAGCCCGGCGGGTGAGTGCGGGGGGCGGGTGTCGCCGGAGCCGCACCCGGCCAGCGCGCCGGCCGCCAGGCACAGCGCGAGGGTCAGGGGGAGGGGGTGCGGGGGAGCGGTGCGTCGCACGGGGGGCCTTCCTGCGCTTCCTTGCCACGGTGACCTCGTAAAGGTCTAGACATATATGGCATGCGCGGCCCCGACCGGGCAAGACCCGTGCCGTGGCCGAACGGCCCCCCCCCGGGGCGAGAGCGCGGCCAGATGATCGACTGTTGCGCCTTCGTGAATCATCCGGCTCTTCCATGGACTCCTCGGGCAGTGCGATCTAGCGTCTGGCCGCGGCGCGATGTCAGACGCAATGTCAACAACACTGTGGAAAAAGGAGGATGACCGGATGTTCCGAAGAGCGCTGAACTGCGCCGTGGTCCCCGCCATCGCCGCCCTGACGGTGATCGGCGGGATCTCCCCGGCCCATGCCGAGGAGATCCCCCAGGCCCCCGGCCACCGCCTGGTCAGCCACTACGAGGGGAGCCCCGCCGCCGCGGCGCCGCTGCCCGGCGAAGCACCGCCGCAGCATCCCTTCCTCGCGCCCAACGGCCGCAGCGGCATGCACTCCGACGCGGCCGGCAGCGCCACCTCTCCCTGGTCCGGCCCGCTCGGCAAGAACCCGCAGGTCACCAGCGAGAAGATCGCCGCCCTCGGCGGTGAGTGCGCCACCGCCACCTTCGACGCGGGCGGCCGCCTCGTCACCGTCTGCGGCACCTTCTCCGGCTTCAAGGTCAAGCTCCTGGAGCCCCGTACGCTCGCCACGCTCGCGGAGTACCAGCTCCCGCAGCGTTCTTCCACGGTCGAGGCGGTCACCTCCCTCGACTTCGCGAAGATCTTCAAGGACACCTCCGGCGGCGCCTACTTCTACCTGGACAACCAGGACCGGGCCGTGCTGGCCGACTCCCGCCAGCACGTCCTGCGCCTCGCCCACAGCCAGAACCCCGACGGCAGCTGGAAGTTCACCGTCGAGAACGACTGGGACCTCACCGGCCAGGTGCCCCACGACTGCGTCAGCTGGACCAACCTGTGGCCCAGCGGCACCTGTGACCCGGTCACCTCCGTCATGCCCGACTGGAACGGCCGCATCTGGTGGGTCACCCGCCAGGGTCGCGTCGGCACGGTCGACCCGGGCACGGGCGCGATCCGCTCGATCCGCCTGGAGGACGAGGAGATCCAGAACTCCTTCTCGGTCGCCGAGGACGGGGTCTCCATCGTCACCGACCACGCGCTCTACAGCTTCCGCGCCACCGCCGACGGCACCCCCGAGGCACAGTGGCGCCAGACGTACGACCGGGGGACCGGCACCAAGCCCGGCTCCGTGAACCAGGGTTCGGGCACCACCCCGGACCTCTTCGGCAACGGCTACGTCGCCATCACCGACAACGCCGACGACCGGATGAACGTCCTCGTCTACCGGCGGGGCGCGGACGTCCCCGCCGACCGGCGGCTGGTCTGCAAGGTGCCCGTCTTCGGCTCCGGCGCCTCGACCACCGACAACTCCCTGATCACCTGGGGCAACAGCATCGTCGTCGAGAACAACTACGGCTACGAGAACCCCACCTCGCTGCTCCTCGGCAAGTCGGTCACCGGCGGCGTCAGCCGCATCGACGTCCGCGCCGACGGCAGCGGCTGCGACACGGTGTGGCAGAGCGCGATCCGCTCGCCCTCCGTCGTCCCCAAGCTCTCCACCGGCAACGGGCTGCTCTACTTCTACGAGAAGGAGCCCAACTTCTGGGGCATCGACGCCTGGTACCTCACCGCGGTGGACTTCCGCACCGGTGAGCGCCGCTGGCGGCAGCTGACCGGAACCGGGCCGCTGTACGACAACAACTGGGCGCCGATCACCCTCGGCCCCGACGGCACCGCCTACGTCGGCGTGTTCAACGGCATCGTCGCCGTCCGCGACGGCGGCTGACCCGGAGCCGCCCGGACCGGCCCCCGCCCGAACGGCGGGGGCTCAGTCCCCGGGCCGCCACAGCGGATGCGCGGCGTCGGCCCACCACCGCCCGACGAAACCGGTGCGCATCCCGCGCCGGGCCTCCGGATCGCCCAGGGCCTTTCCGATGTGCCCGGCCAGTACGACCCCCAGCGCCAGGGCCAGCCAGTCGTGCACGAAGGTGGCGCCGGTCCGCCACAGCAGCGGTGCGAGGCGGGTGAACCACATCAGCAGCCCGGTGCCCAGCATCACCAGCACCGCCCCGGCGAGCCAGGCCGCCCAGAGCTTCTGCCCGGCGTTGAACTTCCCGGCCGGACGCGGTCCCCGGCGGCGCAGCGCGGAGCGCAGCCAGACCCGGTCGTGCGGGCCGAAGCGGTTCAGCACCCGCAGGTCGCTGCGGAAGGCGCGCGAGGCGAGCCCCAGCAGGACGGGCACGGGCAGCGCCAGACCGGCCCACTCGTGGACCGTGACCACCAGGTGCCGGCGCCCCACCAGCTCGGCGAGCGGCGGCAGGTACAGGCAGCCGGCGGTGACCAGGCAGAGCCCCATGAGGGCGGCCGTGACCCGGTGCACCCAGCGCTCGGCCGGGGTGAACCGCCGCACTCGCCCGTGCGGGCCGGACGGCCCGGCCTCAGACGGTCGGGGCATCGTCGCGTCCGTTCGACCGGCCGACCCAGGCGTCCACGTCATAACCGAGCTCCTCCCAGTAGCCGGGTTCGGCCTCGCGGGTCACGGTGATGCCCGAGAGCCACTTCGCCGACTTGTAGAAGTACATGGGCGCCACGTACAGCCGGGCCGGCCCGCCGTGGCTGTGCTCCAGCGGACGGTCCTGCATGCTCAGGGCCACCATGACGTCGTCGCGCCGCGCCTGCGGGAGGGTGAGGCTCTCGGTGTACGTCCCGTCGAAGCAGGTGAACCGGATGGCCCGGCCCTCGGGCCGCACCCCCGCCGCGTCGAGCAGGCGCATCACCGGGACCCCCTCGAAGGAGGTGCCGGGGACCCGCCAGCCGGTCACGCACTGCACGTCGCGGACCACCCGGGTCTGCGGCAGCCGGCGCAGCGCCGCCAGGTCGTAGGTCATCGGCCGCTCCACCAGGCCGTCGACGCGCAGCCGGTAGTCGGCCGCCCCGCGCTCCGGCACGGACGCGGCCACCGAGTAGTACCGGAACCCGCCCCCGTTCGGCAGCAGCCCGGTCAGCCCGGTCGGATCCCGGTCGGCCGCCGCCCCCAGCCCGGCCTCCACACCCCGGCGCAGGGCGGGCGCGGCGACCAGCGCGGCGGCGCCGGCCGCGACGGTGCCGAGGAGCAGCCGCCGCCCGACGGGGGCACCGTGCCCGTCGGGGTCCTGCGTACGCGTATCCGTGCTCACCCGACGATTCGACCACCGGCACGGGTCCGGACGCCAGGCGCGGCGGCCGTCCGTCAGACTTCCGTCACATCCCGGCGGGCCCCGGCGCTAGACGGCCGATTCGAGCCGGCGTTCCCGCTCGCGTTCCGGGAGGGGTTCGGGGGTGGCGCCGATCCGGGAGAGGCTCGCCTCCAGGTCGTCCAGGGCGAGGCGGGCCGCGGCGATCCGGTCGCGGACCTCGTCGGCCGGATCCGTGCCGTTCGCCGCGCGCTCCCGGGCCCGGGCTTCGGCCTCCTCCATCTCCCGCGCCTCGTCGAGCGAGTTGAGCACCACACCGATCAGGACGTTGACCAGCACGAAGGAGGCGAGCAGCGCGTAGGAGGCGTAGTAGACGATGCTGAACCGGGAGATCTCCAGACCGGCCCGGACGGCATCGGTCAGGCCGTCCAGGGTGGTCAGCAGGAACAGGGTGAGCATGGCCCGCCCGATCGACCCGTAGTGGCCCGGGTCGGACTGCGCGAAGCAGACCCAGCCGACCATCGCGTACACGTAGAGCACCAGCGCCCCGACGAACAGGAAGCTGGCCGTGCCCGGCAGACTGCGCCCGACGGCCAGCAGCAGGATCCGCAGGTGGGGCAGGAACCGGGCGGTGCGCAGCACGCGGGCCAGCCGCAGCAGCCGCAGTACGGTGGTGTTCTCGCGCAGGAACGGCAGGAAGGCCGAGGCGACGATCAGCAGGTCGAAGATGTTCCAGGGGTCCCGGAAGAATGCTTTCGGCCGGTCCGCGTACGCGCCCAGGCGCAGCAGCATCTCCAGGGTGAACAGGGTCAGGCAGCCGGTCTCCGCCAGTTGCAGGACCTGGCGGTGCGCGTCGGCCAGCCCGCTGTAGGTCTCGGCGCCCATCAGTCCCGCGTTGAGCAGGATCACGGCGAAGACGGCCATCCCGAAGGACGGGTCCTCGGCGATCCTCCGGCAGTGGGCCGCCAGTCTCCTGCGGCCGGGTCCGGCCGGCGTCGGCTGGTTCATCTCGCTCCTCGTACTCGTTCGTCGCACTCGAATGGGCAGGGGCCCGACCGGCGCGGGGCGTGCGCCCGCGCCGCTCCGCCCTTCTAACGCCCCACGGCCGAACGGGTTTCAACGAAGCGGGCCCCGCCCGGGGGCGTACGTCCGGGGGCCGATGCCCCGGCGGGAAGCCGCCGTTACTGTCGCGACATGGACAGAACAACGCAGAGCGCGCCCCCGACGACGGGCCGCGCACCCGGCTCGGCCCTCCTGGACTGGGGCGGGGCGCTCCTCTACGCGTTCACCGCGCTGCTGCTCATCGGCGGGACCCCCTACGCCGGCGGACTGCTCAGGGCGAGCGTCCTGACCCTGGCGCTCAGCCTGCTCGCGGGCCTGCTGCGGCGCCGGCCCCTCGCGGCCCTGGCCCTCACCCTGACCGCCGCCACTTTCGTGGCCTACGGCGCCCAGCGGGGCGACCTGATGCCCGACCGCCACCTGGTCTACGTTCCCGTGGCCATCGTCTTCGGGATCGTCGTGGCCACCCGCTCCCGCCGGGCCGCGGCCGTCGCCGGAGCCGTCGTGGCCCTCCTGGAACTGGCCGCGGTCCAAGGCCTGTCCCACGGCCCGTACGAGATGACCGGCAACCTGCTCGTCACCGTCCTGACGCTGGGCGCCTGCGCCCTGGCCGGCCTGCTGCTGCGCCAGCGCCGCGAACACCGCGCCGAACTGCGCGAGTCGGCGGTGGTGGAGGCCCTGACCGCCGAACGGTTGCGCATAGCGCGGGAGTTGCACGACATGGTCGCCCACAGCATCGGCGTGATCGCCATCCAGGCGGGAGTCGGAAGCCGGGTCATCGAGACCCAGCCGGCCGAGGCCCGCAAGGCCCTGGACGCCATCGAGGCCACCAGCCGGGAGACCCTGGCGGGCCTGCGCCGGACCCTGGTCGCCCTGCGCCGGGCCCAGTCCGACGGGGGCGGCGGCCACGTCCCGACGGGGCCCGCGCCCGGCCTGGCCGACCTCGACGCCCTCGCGGCCTCGCTGGCCGACTCCGGGGTGCGGGTCGACGTACGCACCACGGGCGAGCGGCGCGACCTCCCGCCGGACATCGACCTGTCGGTGTACCGCATCGTGCAGGAGGCGCTGACGAACGTGGTCCGGCACGCGGGCGACGGTGCCCGGGCCCGGGTGGGCCTCGACTTCTCGGCGGAGGAACTGCGCGTGGAGGTCCTCGACGACGGCCGCGGGACGTCCGCGCGCGCCGGGAAGACCGGCTTCGGCATCACCGGCATGTACGAACGGGTCAGCCTGCTCCACGGCCGCTTCAGCGCCGGCCCCCGCCCCGAGGGCGGCTTCCGCGTCGCGGCCGAGCTGCCGCTGCCCGCCCTGGCGACGGAGGCGGCCCGATGACCGCTCCCGTACGCGTGCTGCTCGTCGACGACCAGCCGCTGGTGCGCTCCGGGCTGCGCGTGCTCATCGCCGACACCGCCGATCTGGAGGTGGTGGCCGAGGCCGGTACCGGCGCGGACGCCGTCGCCCTCGCGGCCGAACACGTCCCCGACGTGGTGGTGATGGACATCAGGATGCCCGGCATGGACGGCATCGAGGCCACCCGGCGGATCACCGCGCGGCCGGGCGCGCCCAGGATCCTCGTCCTGACCACCTTCGACGAGGACGAACACGTCTACGGGGCGCTGCGCGCCGGTGCGAGCGGGTTCGCGGTCAAGGACATGGCCCTGGACGACATCCTCGCCGCCATCCGGGTCGTGGCCGCCGGGGACTCCCTGATCGCCCCCGGGGTCACGCGCAGGCTGATCGCGGACTTCGTCCGGACCCCGCAGCCGGGGGCCGGCGCGGGGGAGCGGCCTCCGCGTAGGCCGGAGCACCCGCTCACGGGGGTCACCGACCGGGAGCGGGAGGTGCTCGTCCTGGTCGGGCGGGGCCTGTCGAACACCGAGATAGCCGAGGAACTGTTCATCTCCGTGGCCACGGCCAAGGCCCACGTGGCACGGCTGTTCAGCAAACTGGCCGCCCGGGACCGGGTCCAGCTGGTGATCACGGCCTACGAGGCGGGGCTGGTCGCACCGCCCGGCTGAGCCGCCGCGCCCGGCGGGGCCACGGGCGGGCCGTGCTCGCGGGTGGGCCGTGCTCAGGGCGGGCCGTGCTCGGGGCGGGCCCTGCTCAGCGCGCCGAGCCGTCCCGGCGGCCGGCCTCCCGGGCCGCCCGCTCGACCCGGGCCCGGTGGGCCTCCCACCAGGCCGCGTCGCGCTCCGGCAGGCTCTCGCTCCCGGTCCGCAGACCGGTGGTGCCGTCGATGAGCTCCCGCAGGACGTCCGCGTGCCCGGCGTGCCGGTCGGTCTCGGCGATCATGTGGACGAGGCTGTGGTGGAGCGTCACCTCGCCGCGGGCACCCCAGGGCACCCGGCCCACGGCGTCGAGGCCGAGCGCCCCGATCGTCTCGTCCGCGTGCGCGCAGGCCGCGCGGTAGAGGCCGGTGATCTGCTCGCGGGTCTCGTCGGCCGTGGCCCACAGGTCGGCGTTGGGTTCGGCGTCGCCGGTGATCCACAGGCCCGTCGCCTCGAAGGGCCGCCCGAAGGTGGCGCCGAAGTACAGGGCCTCGGCGCCGGCCGCGTGCTTGACCAGGCCCAGCAGGTTGGTGCCGGTCGGGGTCACGGGCCGACGGACGTCGTACTCGGACAGTCCGTCGAGCTTCCACAGCAGGACCTCGCGGGCGTCCTGGAGGTAGGTCTGCAGGTCCTTCTTGGCATCCGATGTGATCATCGGGCCAGTCTTGCGGCGGGGGGCCCGGCGGGCACCGGAATATCGGCGGGTGCCGCCGACGTCCCGCGCCCCGGGGGCTCCCGGGGCCGCGGGGCCTACTGGGAGTCGCCCGCCTGCTTCTGCGCCTTCTGGGCGTTCTTCTCCTTGATGCGCACGGCTTCCTTGCGCACGTCGGCCTGGGTGGCGCGCTCCTTCTGCAGCCACTCGGGGTTGTCCTGCTTGATGGCCTCGATCTGCTCCGTGGTCAGGGCCTCGGTGACCCCGCCGCGCGCGAGACCGGCGATGGACACGCCGAGCTTCGACGCGACGACGGGACGCGGGTGCGGGCCGTTGCGGCGCAGCTCCACCAGCCACGCGGGCGGCTCGGACTGGAGTGCGTTCAGCTCGGAGCGCGAAACCACACCCTCCTGGAACTCTGCGGGGGTGGCTTCGAGGTACACACCCAGCTTCTTCGCCGCGGTCGCGGGCTTCATCGTCTGGGTGCTCTGGTGCGAGGTCATGATGTCAAGGGTATCGAGCGTGTGCGCCACCTCCGACCACGACCGGTAACCTGGCGGAGTGACAGGCTCGGATGTACCCCCTTCGTTCCGGCTCGCCTACGTCCCGGGAGTGACGCCCACGAAGTGGGTGCGGATCTGGAACGAGCGGCTGCCCGACGTCCCGCTGACCCTCGTGGGCGTGTCCGCCGCCGAGGCGTTCGACACGCTGCGCGGCAGCGGCGCCGACGCCGGATTCGTGCGGCTGCCCGTGGACCGGGCCGACCTCAGCGCGATCCCCCTCTACACCGAGACGACCGTGGTGGTGATCCCGAAGGACCACCTGGTGGCCGCCGTGGAGGAGGTGTCGACCGCGGACCTGGCCGACGAGATCGTGCTGCACCCCCTCGACGACGTCCTCGGCTGGGAGACCCTCCCGGGCCGTCCCGCCTTCGAACGCCCCGCCACGACGGCCGACGCGATCGAGCTGGTCGCCGCGGGCATCGGCGTCCTCGTCGTTCCGCAGTCCCTCGCCCGCCTGCACCACCGCAAGGACCTCACCTACCGGACGGTCACCGACGCCCCCGAGTCGCGCATCGCGCTGTCCTGGCCCGAGGAGCGGACCACCGATCTGGTGGAAGAGTTCATCGGCATCGTCCGGGGACGGACGGTGAACAGCACCCGCGGGCGTCCGCCGACGCCGCCCCAGCCCAAGCAGCGCAAGGCCGGTGCGGCCAAGTCGGGCGCGGGCAAGTCGGGCGCGGGCCGGACCGGCGGGAAGCCGGGCGGCGCGGCGGGCAAGCCGACGGGGAAGACGTCCGGCAAGAACCCCCGCGGCGGCTCCGCCGCACCCAAGGCCGCCAAGCGCGGCAAGCCGCGCCGCCGTCCCTGACGCCGGGCCGTCCGGCCGTCTCCTCAGCGCCGCGCCGTCTCCTCAGTGCCGCGCCGTCTCCTCCGGGGGTGCGGCGTCGCTGACGTGCACCAGCCGGTAGGCGTGCCCGCGCCGGGGCCGGCGGTCGTTCCCGCGCAGGCCCCTCGCCTGCTGGACGGCCGCGTCGAGGAGCGCAGACACCTGCGGGTTGGCCCGGCGCAGCCGCAGCAGCTGGTCGGAACGCAGGCCGACGATCGCCGCGGCGGTCCCCGCGTGCACCCCCTTGGCCACGGACTGGAGCAGCAGGCGCAGGCCGAAACCGCCGACCTTGCCGGGCGCCCCGACCCGGTGCGCCTCGGCCAGGGCGGAAGCCGCGGCGAGGGCCGCGTCGAAGGCCGGGTCATGGGCGCGCCAGCCGGCCAGCATCGGCTCCGGGATCCCCGCCGCGGCGGCGCATCCGGCGGGCCCCAGGCCCAGGGCCGCCGCGTGGACGGCGCGGGCCCTGCGGACGCTGTTCTCGGCGCCCAGGTCCGGGTGCGGGTCGAGCGCCGTGGTGAGCGTGCGGTCGATGTCCTCGGCCGTGCCCAGGCCCGCCAGCACGGCCGCCGCCCATTGCCTGCGGTCGCCCGACGCGTGCTGTTCTTGTTCGTCCACCGGGTGCGTGCCTCCCGCCGTGTCCGTCCGGCCTGGTCCCCCGTTCCCATTGTGCGACCGGGAGAGGTCCCGGGGGACCCCGGTCTCAGCAGGTGGCCGGTGCGGGGTGGGCCAGGGCATGGGCGGTGAGGGAGCGGGAGTAGCGGCGCAGCAGCAGGACGGCCGTGGTGGCGAGGCCGGTGAGCAGGCCGAGCCAGATGCCGAGGGTGTCCAGATCCAGTGCGTACGCGAGGATCCAGGAGGCCGGCAGTCCGACGGCCCAGTAGCCGACGAGGGTGATGCGGAAGCCGCTCCGGGTGTCGTCGAGGCCCCGCAGCAGCCCCACGCCGATGTTCTGCGCACAGTCGAAGAACTGCAGGAAGGCGGTGACGACGAGGAGCTGGGCGGCGATGGCCGACGCCTGACCGGCGTCGGAACCGGAGTCCAGGAAGGGCGCCAGGACCAGCCGGGGAACCGTCAGGTAGAGCAGTCCGACGACGGCCATGACGGCGGCGGCGCAGGCCAGCGCCGTGTTCTTGATGCGCCGGGCGTCGTCGTGGTGGCCGAGGGCGAGCTCGCGGCTGACGTTGAGGGAGGCCGCGTGGGAGAGGCCGACGGCGACCTGGAAGACGATGTAGACGAGCTGGTTGACGGCGGTGTGCGCGGCCAGGGCCTCGGGTCCGAAGGAGCCGGCCATGAGCGCGGTGAGCGAGAAGAACCCGGCCTCGGAGCCGTAGGTGGCGGCGATGGGGACGCCCAGGGCGACCAGCTGCCTGACGGTGGCCAGGTTCGCCCTGGTGAGGTCGAGGGTCAGGAGGGGTGCCAGCCGTTGGTCCCGCTTCGCCGAGGCGAAGAGGGCGAGGAAGGACAGCAGGTACACGGTCGAGGTGGCGATGCCGATACCGGTGAGTCCGAGCCGCGGCAGACCGAACGTGCCGTGGATCAGCACCCAGTTGAGGCCCGCGTTGACCGCGACCGAGGCGATGGTGATCCGCAGCAGGGCCTGCGGGCGGCGCATGCCGACGGTGAACTGGCGTACGGCCTGGAACCACAGGCAGGGCAGCAGCCCGGGCGCGAGGGCGAGGAGCATCGTCCGGGCGGGGCCGACGACGTCCGCGTCCTGGCCGAGCAGGCCGAGGGCCTGTCCGATGAGGATCATGAGGACGGCGCCGATGACGCCGGCGAGCGTGGCGACGGCCAGGCTCGCCCGGACGATGTCCCGCACCTCGTCGTCCGCGGCCTTTCCCCGCGCGGTGTCGTCGCCCCCCTCGGCCGCCCGTTCGGCCCGCGCGTCCGCGGCGGCTATCCGGTTGCCGACGGAGGTGACGAGGCCGACGCCCATGGTGCGGAGCTGGTTGAAGATGACGATGGCCAGACCGCCGGCCGCGAGCTCCCGGGTGCCCAGGAGCCCCATCATCACGGTGTCGGTCGTGGTCAGCGCCACCTGGGCGAGCTGGGTGAGGATCAGGGGGACGGCGAGGACCCCGAGGGCGCGGCTGTCGCGGAGGAGCGTGGTGAGCATGGTTTACCGGTTCCCGCGGAGTTTGGTGAGGAGCTCTTCGATTTCCCGTTCGGCCTCGGGGTCGAGGAGGCCGCGGGCCCGCATCCAGTCGTCGTTGAAGACGGTGTCCATGTACTTCTCTCCGCCGTCGTTGACGAGGGCGACCATCGTCGTGCCCGGGGGCAGGGAGGGCAGCCGGCTGAGGGCCTCGTGGACCACGCCTCCGGCGGAGCCGCCGATGAGGAGCCCGGTACGGGCGACGGCGCGGCAGGTCGCGAAGGCCTCGACGTCGCCGACCTTGACCCCCTCGTCGATGAGGTCGAAGTCCACGAGGGCGCCTATCTCGGCCCCCTCCGGGGTGCCGGTACCCGACTGGTAGTAGTCGTGGGCCGGGCCGCCGAAGGCGATGGAGCCCTTGGGCTCGACGCCGATGACGGTGAAGCCGGACATGAGGGTGCGCAGCTCCCGGCCCGTGCCGCAGAGGGCGCCGCCGGTGCCGACCGCGCCGATCAGGACGTCGATCCGTCCGCCGAGCGCCTCGTGGAGTTCGTGGGCCACGGGAAAGTATCCGACACCGTTCGCCGGGTTGTTGTGCTGTTCGGTGAAGACGGTGTTGTCCTGCCCGCGGGCCATGTCCTCGGCGAGTTCCTCGCGGGCCGCGGTGGCGAGTTCCTCGGTGCCGTCGTCGACGACGTAGACGAGCTCGGTGCCCAGTGCCTTCATGCCCCGCAGTTTGTCGGGGCAGGCGTGGTGGTCCACGACGGCGGTGAAGGCGTAGCCGCGCTCGGCGGCGATGACCGCCAGGCCCAGGCCGGTGTTGCCCGAGGTGGACTCGACGATCCTGCCGCCGGGCCGGAGTTCGCCCGCCGCCTCGGCGGCGTCGACCATGGCGCGGGCCATGCGGATCTTGGCCGTGCCGGTCGGGTTGAACATCTCCAGTTTCAGCAGCAGGCGGCTGCCGGTCCCGGTGGAGGCCAGTTCCAGCAGGGGGGTGTACCCGACGAGGTCGGATACGCGGGATACCACGGCGGGGCGCTGAAGGGCTCCGGGCATCGGTGACTCCAGTGGGTGGGGGTGGGGACGTCAGGTGAAGTGGCGGTCCAGGCGCCAGCGCGGGCGCGGCGGACCGGTCCGTTCCATGACGACCTTCGGGGGCAGCGGCAGGTCGTGGAAGGGGGACTCGTTGGAGTCCATCTGGTAGCCGGCCGTGTTGGGGTAGACGAGCAGGTCACCGGTGCGGGGGCGGCTAGGGAAGGGGATCTTGCGCCAGGTGAGCAGGTCCGACTCCAGACAGGTGGCCGCGCCGACGCTCGCCGGGAACGTCCCCCGCTCGGCCCGGGGGGTCTGGGGGAGGAGGACGGGGTCGGGCAGGTACTCGCTGTTGAACCACTGTTCGGACAGGCTCAGGCTGGTGCCGTCGACGGTCAGGATCCGGTAGCCCGCGCGTTCCTTGACGCCCTGGACGCGGAAGACCGTGGCTCCGGCCTGGTGGAGCAGGGCCCGTCCGGGCTCCAGGAGCAGCAGGACGCCGGAGTCGGAGAGGAGCCGGGACAGCGGCTGCCCGTGGCCCTCGGGGCGGGTGGCCAGGAGCGCGGCCAGTGCCTCGGGGCCCGCGACGGGGGAGTGGTAGGGGTAGAAGTCGCCGGTGCGGAAGGTCTTCGCGGCGTGGTAGTGACCGCTGTGCTGTTCCGCGAGGAAGCCGTGCCAGCTGTCGGCGTCGGTGTAACTGACCGGCAGGCCGCCGCCGATGCTGATCCGGCTCGCCTCCAGGCCCCGTACCCGCGCCGCGAGGCACAGGCCGACCAGCCGGGCCGCGAGGTCGGCCCGGGGCTGGAGGGCGTAGCCGGAGAGGTGGAAGGAGAACCCCTCCATGCGCAGGGCGCCCCCGGCCCGTACGCAGCGGTCCAGGGCCGTGGCCAGTTCCGGCTCGGAGAGCCCGAAGCGGCTGTGGGGCTGACCGGGCGGCAGACAGCGCAGCAGGATCCGGGCCGGGCGGATCCGCCCGGCGGGCTGTCCGTCGACGAGGGCGACGAGGGCGACGAGCGCGTCGAGTTCGTCCAGGGCGTCGACGGCGATCAGCGCTCCGTGCCGGACGGCCAGGTCCAGCAGCGCCGGGTCCTTCGCGGGCCCGGTGACCACGAGGTGCTCGCCCCGCACGCCGTGGCCGAGGGCCTCGCGCAGCTCGCCGACGGAGGCCACGTCCACGCCGGCCCCGCCGGCCGCGGCGCGTTCGGCGAAGACGGCGGCCTTGTTGGCCTTCTTCGCGAAGTACACGAACCCGTCGACCCCGGCCGAGGCCAGGGCCTCCCGCATGCCCCGCAGGTTGGTGTCGAAGGCCTCGGGCAGCAGGAAGTGGAACGGGCCGCCGAAGGCGTGGGCGAGCTCGGGCAGCAGTCCGCTCGCCAGCACCCGCTCGGTGGCCGCGTCGGGCAGGACCGGCAGGGTGGGCGGGGCGGCGCCGGTCGCGGCGGGACCGGCCGCCCCGGCGGCGGGATCGGGACCCGTCGCGGGACCGGTTTCCGTGGCCGAACCGCTCCCCGTGGCGGAACCGTCCGTCGCCGTCGTGCCGTTCACGCCCACAGCGCGACCTCCGTGCCCAGGCCCTGGGCGAGCGCGAGCTGTGCGAAGCGGTGTCCGAGGGCGATGTCGGTGACGACGAGACCGCTGTTGTAGGCGAAGATCCGCTCGTCGGCGCCGGTCCGTCCCCTGCTCCGCCCGGCGAGCACGGCAGGGAACTCGCCGTCCACCGGCGGGAGTCCGCCGTCGGCGTCGGCCATGTCCGTGCCGGTGACGTTCATCTGCGCCTCGCTCGTGGCGATCACCCGGTCGGCCTCGTGCAGGGTGGACGGCGCCAGCCCGTGGCCGACGAGGACCGCCAGCGCGCCGGGCCGGAGCCAGCCCGCCTCCACCGCGGCCGGGGTGTGGCCGCCCGCGGTGGCGACGATGACGTCGGCGTCGGCGGCGGCCGCCTTCAGGTCGGTGACCAGTTCCACGTCCCGGTCGGGGAAGTGGGCGCGCAGCCGCTCGCGGACGGCGGCGATGCCCTCGGGGTGCGTGCCGGACAGCATCAGCCGGTCCAGGTCCGGGAGGGTGGTCAGCAGGAACGGCAGGGCGAGGCGGCCCTGGGTGCCGGTGCCGATGACCAGGGCGCTGCGGGCCGCCGGAGCGGCGAGTTCGCGGGCCAGCAGCGCGGAGACGGCGGGGGTGCGCAGGGAGCCGATGCGGGAGCAGTCCATCATCGCGACGGGCAGGCCGGTGGCGTCGTCGTAGAGCGTCAGCGCGGTGTAGTAGTGCTGCTCCTCGCGGCCCTTGTCGAGGCCGTGCTTGTAGGAGGTCTTGACGGCGACGACGTCGCGGGAGCCGTCGCGGCCGAGCATCGCGTAGGAGACGGAGTGCCCGTCCGTCGGTTTGACCGTGAGCTTGCGGGGGTTGTCGGACAGGCCGGCGTCGAGGGTGCGGTAGGCGCCTTCCACCGTCTCCACCACGTCGGCCAGGGATATGTCGATCCCGGCGAGGTCGGTGGTGGACAGGACGCGCAGGTGCCGGTCGTCCGCGGTGGCCGGGGCGGGTGCGGAAGCGGTGCCGGGGTTGGTGTCGGTCATGGGGTCGGTCCTCCGGGTGCGGGGCGGGTGGTCAGTTCGCGTGTGCTTCCAGGGCGCTCTGGCCGTAGCCGTGCTCGCCGGCCTCGGCGTCGGGACGGGTGTGGCGGCCGGGTACGCGTACCGAGGCGCGCTTGAGCCAGCGGTCGGTGCCGTCGTAGCGGGCCCGGAAGGGGACGCGGCCGTGCACGACGAGGTCGTTGTCGACGACCAGGACCTCGCCGGGACTGAGGCTGACGGCGACCGAGACCCGGGCCAGTTCCTCGGAGAGCCGGCCGTACGAGGACCGGTACGCCTCGTCGGCCTCCTCCAGCGGGGTGTACGCCGGGTCGAAGCGCAGGGTCATGCCGTCCTCGGTGGCGAAGAGCGCGGGGACGGGCGGTGGTGCCTGGTCGGCGTAGCCCTGGGCCTCGGCGTAGGCGTCGTCGGGCAGGATCGGCACCACGGGCCGGGTGAGGACGTCGACGTCGGCGTCGGTGAGACGGGTGAGGCGGACGCTCGCCGCGGTGGTGGCGATGTGGTCGTGGTTGCGCATGCAGCCGAGCATCAGCAGGTGGGCGCGGCCGGGGTGGAAGGCGTCCTCGGTGTGCGGGCTGAGCAGGACCGAGCTGCTGGCGCCGGTCTGTTCGCTCTCGTGGCCGGGTGAGGGAACGATGTTGTGGACGAAGCGGCCGTCCTGCTGGCCCTCCCAGGCGATGGGGTTGCCCATCACGGTGGCGAGCAGCAGGAGGGCGAGGTCGTACACGGCTCCGCTGTCACCGGCGCTCGCCCATCCCGGGGGAGTGGGGCCGATGGCCGCGTCGTCGACGTCGAGGCCGCGCAGGACGAACAGTCCGTCGGCGGTGTCGACGGGGCGGCACTGGTGGCGCAGGTCCTCGCCGAAGCCGTCGGCCACTTCGCGGACGCGGGCCAGGAGCCGGGGGCTGGTGGCGGAGGTACCGAACTCGGCGAGGAGTTCCTCCGCGGCCCGACGGAGTTCGGCCACGGTGGGGGCATCGAGCTGACGGACGGGGGCGGCTGCCGTGCTCATGGCGAGAAGATCCGTTTCTTCGGATGGCAGGGGGAGCCCGGTTCTCTGGGTGCGCTCTCTCCCGAAGGGATGGCGGGGAGCGTCAACTGGCAAGAAATGAAAGGGAGTTGGAGCCCGTTCGGAAACCTGCGGAACCGGGGAACGCTTCGAACGCTAGCACCGAAGTGAGGTAAGGCAAACCTTACTTGCTGGTCACCTGGGATCGATATTCGGACATGCATCCCATCGCGGACCGTAACTTGCGGGGGTGGTTGTTATTAGGGTAGGCAAACCTAAGCATTCACTCAGTTGCTTCAGCGGAACGAGGGCGTACGTGGACATCAACAGGCGTCAAGTGCTGTGGGCCGGCGGGGCGATGGGCGCGGCGGCCCTGCTCGCCGCCTGCTCCTCGGGAGACGGCGGTACCACGGACGGGAAGGCCGGCGGGGACGCCGCGCCCAAGAGCGGCGGCACGCTCCGTATCGGCGCGCTCGGCCGCGCCGGAGCCATCACCCGCGACCCCCACGGCACCCAGGCCAACGAGAGCGACTACCTCGTCATCGCCCTCGTCTTCGACACCCTCGCCATGCCGGGCGCGAAGACCAACACGGTGCCCCGCCTCGCCGCCTCCTGGGAGCCCTCCGCCGACCTCAAGACCTGGCGCTTCAAGCTCGCCCGGGGCGCCACCTTCCACGACGGCACCCCGGTCACCGCCGAGGACGTCGTCTGGTCGCTGCGCCGGCTGCGCGCCACCCCCTCCGGCGCGGCCCGCCTGCCCGGGGTCAAGGGTCCCGAGAGCATCACCGCCGACGGCGCGGACACGGTCGTCATCGTCTCCGACTACGCCAACGCCGACTTCCCGCTGCTGACGCGCCTGGCCACCTTCGTGATGAAGAAGGACACCCCGGACAACGCCCTCGACAAGGCCCCCGGCACCGGCCCGTTCAAGCTCGACTGGTACCGGGGCGGCAACGCCCGCCTGGTCCGCAACGACAAGTGGTACGGCGGGACCGTGCGCCTCGACGCCATCGAGGTCACCATGTTCGAGACCCCGCAGGCCATGGCCAACGCCCTGCTTGCCGGTCAGATCGACGTGGCCTCCAACGCCGGCGCCGTCGCCGCCCGCACCGCCGCGACCCGCAAGGACATCCAGGTCCTGCGCCGCCCCAACGACATGGCGATGCCGATCGTCATGCGCGCCGCGCCGGGCAGCCCCTTCGCCGACCCGCGCGTACGCGAGGCCGTGCGCCTGGTCGTCGACCGCGAGGCCATGGTCAAGCAGGTCCTCTCCGGCTACGGCACCGTCGCCAACGACATCATGGGCACCGGAGACCCCGCCTACGCCAAGGACGTCCCGCAGCGCAAGCGGGACCTGGAGAAGGCCAAGAAGCTCCTCGCCGAGGCGAACTTCGACCTCTCGAAGACCTACTCCCTCGTCACGACCGAGGACGTCTCCGGACTCGCCGAGTCCGCGACCCTGTTCGCCAACCAGGCCCGCGAGGCCGGAATCAAGGTCGAGGTCGTCAAGCAGGAGTCCGGGGCCTTCTGGGACAAGACCTGGAAGACCGGCGACTTCTACACGACCTACTGGGGCACCAACGACTCCGTGGTCTTCTTCGCCTCCAAGACCATGGTCTCCGAGGCCGGGCAGAACGAGGCCGGCTGGAACGACCCCGCCTTCGACGCCGCCTACCGCAAGGCGACCGCCACCGTCGACGAGAAGGAGCGGGCCGCCGCCCTCAAGGAGCTCCAGCAGATCGAGCACGAGCGCTCCGGCTACCTCCTGTGGGGCATGGCCGACGGCATCGACCTCGCCGCCGCCAAGGTCAAGGGCCTGCCCACGCTGCCCGGTTACGGCCGCGTCCAGCTGGAGAACGCGTGGCTGGCCTGAGCCGCCCGGCCCCGGACCCCGCACCTGCCTCCCCCCGAACCCCGGGGGAGGCAGGTGCGGCGCGCCGCGTCCGCCCCCTGCTGCGCCTCGCGGCCGCGGTGGCCCGCCGGGCCCTGATGCTGGTCCTCCTGCTGGCCCTGGTGTTCGCCGCGGTCGAGCTGCTGCCCGGCGACGCGGCGAGCGCGAGCTCCGAGCGGGGGGACAGCGCCGCCGACGTCGCGGCCCGCCGGCACCTGCTCGGCCTCGACCGCCCGGTCTGGGAGCGCTTCGCCGACTGGATGACCGCCCTGCCCACCGGGGACCTCGGCACCAGCGCGCGCGGGCAGAAGGTCACCGACCTCCTCGCCGACCCGCTCCCCAACACCCTCCTGCTCGGCGGCACGGCCTTCCTCCTCACCGTCCTCGCCTCGCTCGCCCTGGGCTGCTGGGCCGCCTGCCGCCCCGGCCGGCTCACCGACCGGATCGTCTCGCACGCCGCCACCGCCGCCTTCGCCGTACCCGAGTTCGTCGTCGCCGTCGGGCTCCTCCTCGTCCTGGCCCTGTGGACCGGCTGGCTGCCCGCCGTCACCGTCACCGGCGCCGACGGAGCGCCCGGCTCTTGGACCATGCTGGTCATGCCGGTCCTGGCGCTGGTGATCCCGCAGACCGGCTGGAACACCCGGATCGTCCGAGGGGCCCTCGCCGACCAGGCCCGCACCCCGCACGTGGAGGCGGCCCACCTCGACGGGCTGCCCGTGCACCGGGTCGTCCTGCGCCACGCGCTGCCCGGCGCGGTCCCCGCGATCGCCACGGGCATCGCGACCTCCACCGGCATGCTGCTCGGCGGCGCCGTCGTGGTGGAGACCCTCTTCAACTACCCGGGCGTCGGCAGCGTCCTGGCCTCGGCGGTCAGCAGCCGCGACACCCCGCTCATCGCGGGCGTCGTCGCCTGCGCGGGCGCCGCCATCAGCCTCGTCCTGCTGGCCGCCGACCTGCTGCGGGACCGCATCCTGGGAGACCGCCCGTGACCGCAGCCGCCGACACCCCCGCCGACACCCCAGCCGACGTGCCGGCCGGTACCGCCGCCGGTGTGCCCGCCGATCCGCCTGCCGGCACCTCCGCCGACGTGTCCCCCGCCCCCGCCCCAGGTGTTCCCGTGGGCTTCCGGGACGGTGCCGTCGGCGATCCGGGCGGGCGCCCGGCCGGTGGCGGGGCCCGCGGCCGGACCCTGCGCCGGATCGCCCCCGGCCTGCTCCTGGTGCTGCTGGCCCTCACCGGGCCGTGGCTCGCCGCGCACCCCCTCGACAGCCCGATCACCGCCCCCTACGCCGCCGCAGGGGACGGAGCCGTACTGGGCGGGGACCAGCTCGGGCGCGACGTGCTGAGCCGGCTGCTCCACGGGGGCGGCGCCCTGATCGGCGGCGCCCTCCTCATCGCCGTCGTCGTCACCCTGCTCGCCACCGTGCTCGGCTGCTTCGCGGTCCTGCACCCCACGCTCGGCCGCGCCGTGGAACGCGCCGCCGACGTCCTCATCCTGCTCCCGCCGGTCCTCGGCATCATGCTCATCGCCCTGGCCTGGCCGGGCGGCGGCCGGTGGGCCGTCATAGCGGCCGCGGTGGTCCTCGGCACCCCGTACGCCGTGCGCATCGTCGCCTCCGCCGCGGCGCCCCTGGCCCGCGCCGGCTACGTGGAGGCCGCCACCGCCCGCGGAGAGCGGCTGTCCTACATCGCCCTGCGCGAGCTGCTGCCCAACCTGCGCTCCACCGTGCTCGCCCTGTTCGGCCTGCGGTTCGTGGAGGCCGTGTACGTCATCTCGATGGCCGGCTTCCTCCAGATCGGCCCGCAGCCCCCCGCCGCGGACTGGGCCCTGATGGTCCGTGAGAACGCGCCCGGCATCCTGCTCAACCCCTGGGCCGTGCTCGCCCCCAGCCTCGCCATCGCCGTCCTCGCCATCAGCTTCAACCTCGCCTCGGCCTCCCTCTCCTCCCGTGCCTCCCGTCCTTCCCGCTCCTCCCGCAAGGCGGTCACCACCTCGTGAGCGACCTCGACCAGAGCCCCGACACCTCCGAAGCCCCCGCCGCCGTGGTCCGCGGCCTGGAGATCGGCGTCCCGGGCGGGCCGGTCCTGTTGCGGCCGGTCTCCCTGACCGTTCCGGCGGGCCGGATCACCGCCCTGACCGGCCCCTCCGGGTCCGGGAAGACCACCTTGCTGCGCGCGCTGACCGGCCACCTCCCCGAGGGCGCCGCCGTCACCGCGGGAACCCTGGAGGTGCTGGGGACCGAGCCGGTCTCCCTCGGCGCCGGGGAACTGCGCCTGCTGCGCCGTACCCGGATCGCCTACGTCGGCCAGGACCCCGGCTCCGCCCTCAACCCCCGCATGCGGATCCGCCGGATCGTCGCGGAGACCGCCGTCGACCCGGGCGCGGCGGCCGTCCTCGCCCTGCTGCGCGAATGCCGGCTCCCCGTCGACGACGGCCTGCCCGAGCGCCGGCCCACCGCCGTCTCCGGCGGGCAGCAGCGGCGCGTGGCCCTGGCCAGGGCGCTGGCCCGCGAGCCGGAGCTGCTGCTGCTGGACGAGCCCACGGCCGGGCTGGACCCCGCCCTGCGCGACGAGATCGGCGTGCTGCTGAGGCAACTGGCCGCCGCCCGCGGGCTGACCGTCGTGATGGCCTGCCACGACCCCGAACTGGTCGAAGCCTGCGCCGACCGGGTGGTCCGGCTCCCGGGCCCGCCGCAGCCGCAGCCGGGCTCCCGGCCCCGGCCCCCGTCCGTACGATCCCCTGTGACGCCCCCGAGGTCCGCCCCGTCCGCCGCCCCGGTGCCCGCCGGGCCCGCGGGCGGGCTCCGCGCCCGCGGGGTCGGCGTGGCCTTCGCACACCGGGCCGGGCGCCACCGGGCCCTGGACGCCGTGGACTTCGACGCGGAACCCGGCACGGCCACGGCCGTCGTCGGCCCCTCCGGCTCCGGCAAGACCACCCTGCTGCGCGTACTGGCCGGGCTCCACGCCCCCGACTCCGGCACGCTCACCCTGGACGGTGCCCCGCTCGCCGCCACGGCCCGCCGACGTGCCCGGGAGCACCGCCGCAGGGTGCAGCTGGTCCCGCAGAACCCGCTGGACGCGCTGAACCCGGCCCGCACGGTGGGCTCCGCCCTGGCGCGGCCCCTGCGGCTGCACGGGGGGCCGCCGCGGGGTCCCCGTAGCACCGCGGCGGTCGCCCGGCTCCTCGAACAGGTGGAACTGCCCGCCGAGTTCGCGGCCCGCTACCCGGCCGAGCTGTCCGGTGGGCAGCGCCAGCGGGTCTCCCTCGCCCGCGCCCTGGCCACCGAGCCGGACGTGCTGCTGTGCGACGAGATCACCTCGGCCCTGGACCCGGACACCTCCGTCGCGGTCATGGAGCTGCTGCGTCGCCTGCGGGCCGAACGGCGGATGACGGTGGTCCTGGTCAGCCACGAGCCGGACCTGGTCGCCGCCTACACGCGGACCGCACACCTGCTGGAGGCGGGCAGGCTGTCCGCGGCCGGTCCCACGGAGGTGGTCCTGGCCGGGCGGTGACGTCCCTCCTGCCGACCTCCCCGCCTGGGCCGGCCGGCCGATCCACGCGTTGCGCGGCGGCCGGCCGCGGGGGAGGGTCGGTGGGGGTTCCCTCGCAGGAAGGCCGGACCATGCCCATCGCCACCGTCAACCCCACCACCGGCATCACGCTGCTGACCTTCGACGAGCTCGACGCCGACGGCATCGAGCTCGCCCTGGCCGAGGCCGCACGGACCGCCGCCTCCTACCGCCGCACCACCTTCGCCGAACGCTCCGCGCTGCTCGTCCGCGCCGCCGACCTCCTGGAGGCCGAGGCGGAGGACATCGCCCGCACCATGACCATCGAGATGGGCAAGCCCCTCGCCGCGGCCCGCGCCGAGGCCCTCAAGTGCGTGAAGGCGATGCGCTGGTACGCCGACCGCGCCGAGTCCCTCCTCGCCGACGAGCGGCCCGCCGACGGTGACGTGGCCGACGCGGGAGCCGCGGCCGTCCGGGTGAGCTACCGGCCGATCGGCGTCGTCCTCGCCGTGATGCCCTGGAACTTCCCGCTCTGGCAGGTCGTGCGCTTCGCCGCGCCCGCCCTGATGGCAGGCAACGTCGGTCTGCTCAAACACTCCTCGAACGTCCCCCAGACGGCCCTGTACCTCGGGGACCTCTTCGAACGGGCGGGCTTCCCGCGCGGCTGCTTCCAGACCCTGCTGATCGGTTCGGCCGCGGTCGAGGCGGTCCTGCGCGACCCTCGGGTGGCCGCCGCCACGCTGACCGGCAGCGAACCGGCCGGCCGCGCGGTCGCCTCCGTCGCGGGGGACGAGGTGAAGAAGACCGTCCTGGAACTCGGCGGCAGCGACCCGTACATCGTGATGCCCTCGGCCGACGTGGCCCGCGCGGCCCGCACCGCCGTGACCGCCCGGGTGCAGAACAACGGCCAGTCCTGCATCGCCGCCAAGCGGTTCATCGTCCACACCGACGTCTACGACGAGTTCGCCCGGCTCTTCACGGCCGGCATGGCCGCCCTGACCGTCGGCGACCCGATGCTCGCGTCCACCGACGTCGGCCCGCTGGCCACCGAGGCGGGGCGCGCGGACGTGGAGGAGCTCGTCGAGGACGCCGTCCGGCAGGGGGCCACGGTGTTGTGCGGCGGCGGACGCCCCTCCGGTCTGCCGAACGGCTGGTTCTACGAGCCCACGGTCCTGGCCGACGTCACCCCGGCCATGCGGATCGACCTGGAGGAGACCTTCGGCCCCGTGGCCACCCTGTACCGGGTGGGCAGCCTGGACGAGGCGGTGGAGCGGGCCAACCACACGCCCTTCGGCCTGAGCTCCAACGTGTGGACCCGCGACGAGGCCGAGCTCGAACGCTTCGCCCGCGATCTGGAGGCCGGCGGTGTCTTCGTCAACGGTATGACCGCCTCCCACCCGGCGCTGCCCTTCGGCGGGGTCAAGCGCTCCGGGTACGGGCGGGAGCTGTCCGGGCACGGCATCCGGGAGTTCTGCAACATCACCACCGTGTGGCGGGCAGCGGATCCGCGCTGAGCGGGTGGTCGGCGCCGCCCGGCGGCGCGTCCACCGGTTCCATCAGGCCGACGACGTGGTCGGTGACCAGGTCGAGGAGGTCGGCCGTGGCCCTGGCGTCCCCGAGCACGAGGGCGTTCAGGGTCATTCCGTCGGTCATGGCGGCCAGGTAGCGGGCCAGCACGGTGACCGGCACGCGCGGTGCGAGCCGCATGTCGCGGCCCAGCTGCCCCAGCAGCTCCTCGTACGTCTCGCAGTACAGCTCGTACTGGCGGCGCGCCAGGTGCTCGAACCCGGGCCGGCGCAGGGCGTACTGGGTGAGCTCGTAGGTCAGCATGTGCTCGCCGGGCCGGTCGCAGACGTGGTCCCAGTACGCCTGGAAGCCGGCCCGGACCGTCTCGCGCAGGGTGGGCTTCGGGCGGATCGCCTCCCGCACCACCGTGATGTAGTGGGCCGTGATCGCCTCGATGACGGATTCGAGGAGGGCCTGCTTGGACGCGAAGCAGTAGTGGAAGACGCTCAGGGACACCCCCGCCTCGGCGGCGATGGAGCGGGTCGTGGTCCGGGCGACGCCGTCGCGGGTCATCGCGCGGATCGCCGCTTCGGTCAGCTGGCGGCGCCGCTCGGCCGAGGGCATCCGGGCCATGGGGGTCCTTTCGGTGCTGTACGCGTGCGGGTTCGGCTACGGCTACGACTACGGATACGGCTGCGGGGCGGGGAACGCGGCGGGGAACGCGGCGGGGAACGCGGCGGGGCCGGACGGCCGGGAGGACCCGGCCGTCCGGCCCCGCCTGGCGTCAGCCGCCGTAGACGCCCACCTCATGGAGCGAGTAGCCCCACTGGGTGCCGCGCTGCACGCCGTGGACGCGCACGTAGCGGGCCGGGGTGGCGGCGAACCGGGCGGTGTCCACCCCGCCGTCGCCGGTCGTGGTGGACCAGGCCGTCTGCCAGTTGCTGCCGTCGGGCGAGACCTCGATGCGGTACGACTTCGCGTACGCGGCCTCCCAGTCGAGGGTGACGCGCCGGATCGTGTGCGTCGACCCGAGGTCGAACTGCACCCACTGGTCGTCGTTCCACTCGCTGGCCCAGCGGGTGCCGGTGTCCCCGTCGACGGCCTTGCCCGGCGAGTAGTCGACGAAGGGGTTCCACCACTCGGTGGAGCTGGCCGAGGCGGGGGTCCGGGAGGCGAGGTTGACCTCGGCCCGGTGGCTCTCCGTGGCCCCCCAGGTGTGCAGGTAGGACTCGGCGCCCCGCATCAGGTCGTCGACCACGCCCTGGCCGCCGACCTGCTTGATGTCCTCGATCCAGTCGGGGACCATGCCGTACTGCGCGGCCCCGTCGGTGTTGATGTCCCAGGTCCGCGAGCCGGCGGTCTGCCGGTCGACGACCGAGCCGCCGTCGGCGGTGCGGAAGGGGTAGCGGACCGGGTTGGGGGTGTTCGCGCCGCGGGGACCCGGCCAGCCGCCGACCCCGTTCATGTCGGTGCCGTACCCGTAGCCCACGTTGTACTTGTCCCGCAGGGCCTTGGTCCGGGCCGCCTCGGCGGTGAAGCCCTCGGATCCGCTCATGTACTGGGCGGCGAACCCGCCGAGCTTGTACAGCCGCTCGGTCCAGCCCAGGTCCATCCAGCTGTGCGAGGAGATCACGCCGGGGTAGGACTCGGACTCCATGATGTCGAAGGCCTGGCCCGCGGCCTTGACGCCCATGTGGTCGATCTCCAGCATCATGTTGCGCTTCATCATGCCGCGCACCGCGTAGGCGCCGAGGTCGGTCAGCCCGCGCGAGTTGCACTGCGCGCCGTCGGCGTAGGAGGGCACCGAGACGCCCGCCGGGAGCTCCTTCTGGGCCTGTGGAGCCGGTGCGAGGCCGATGGGGTTGTCGTGCTGGGGGCCGGTGCACTGCTCGGTCTTCCAGAAGGTGCCGGTGGACAGGAACTGCCCCACGTTGATCGCGGTGCCGAGCGCGCCCTCGTCGAAGCGGACGCCGCACAGGGCGTTGTCGAACTTGTGGCACAGGAACATGCTGCGCACGCCGAGTCCGTACAGCTCGTCCAGGCCGCGGTCGATGTCCGCCTTGCTGCACTGGGCGACGTCCAGGATCTGCTTGCAGCCGAAGGGCTCGGAGGTCTCCACCCCGAGGACGACGGCCAGCTTGCCCTGCTTGACCACCTCACGGGCCTGGGCGGAGTCGGTGACGATCCGGAACCAGCCCTTTCCGGGGCCGCCGTACATCTTGTCGATGTAGGCCTGCATGTCGTACGTCTTCTGGGCCTCCAGGCGGATGGCCGTCATCTCGTCGCAGCCGCGGTCCTTGAAGAAGTAGACCGAGCAGATCACGCCGTTGGTGACGAGGTCGTTGACGAGGACGCGCTCGCCGCCGCGCCAGGCGCGCTCGATCCAGGCGTAGTAGTTCTGCTGGTGGGTGAGCGAGTCGTGGGCGGGCCAGTCCTTGAAGGTGGGCCAGCCGACGGGGTCGTGCTTGCCGTCCCCGCCCTTGGTGATCATGTCGAAGACGGCGAGGGAGCCGTCGGGGTAGTGCTCGGGGCAGTCCTTGAGCGCGTCGGCGACCCCGAGTTCGGAGAAGGCCTTGCCGCAGATCAGGCGGCCGCCGAAGCCCTCGTTGGCCATGATGTGGTCGTGGGCGTCGACGAAGCCGCGGACCCGTCCCTGGTCGTCGGTGCCCTTGAAGGGCTCGCCGGTGACGTTGATGTCGGCGTCGGGTTGCGGGCGTGCGGTCGGGGTCCACCAGCCGGCGTCGGCCGAGGAGCTGGGCACGGGCCCCAGCACCATGGCCAGTACGGCGGCGAGGAGCAGCGACAGGAGTGCGAAGGGGCGGCGCCTGCGGCGGGGCCGCGGCGGGCGTGGAGAGCGAGGGTGAGGGGTCAAGGTCATCACTCGTGTCTTCGGTCGGCGGTGGGGCGCGGTCGAATTCCGGGCATGAATTGTCATGCCCCGCACAACGGTGCGTCGAGAATCGCGAGTGGCGCGAGAGGAGTCAAGAGTCCGGGACAGATGACCTGATGAGGCTCCGGCCACCCTCCAGGCCGGTGCGGACGGGACCGCCGGCCCCGGCACGGCGCGGAGCTCGGGGGTTCCGCCAGCGTCCCGGCATTCGAAACGATCTGTCTCGAATGCCGACACGAACGTAATGTGGCCGCATGAACGCCCAGCGAATACCCCGCAGTTGGAGGATGCTCGCCCTGGGTACCGGTGGTCAGACCGCCGGTACCACCGCGCTCTACGGGCTGCCCTACCTGCTCCCCGCCCTCCAGGAGGAGCTGGGGCTCTCCCTGGCCGGCGCCGGGCTGCTCGTCTCCTGCCCGGTCTTCGGGATCCTCCTCGGCCTGATCGGCTGGGGAGCCGTCGCCGACCGGTACGGCGAGCGGCTGGCCCTGACCGCCGGGTTGCTCGCCGCCGCCGGGGCCCTGGCCGGCGCCGCCGCCGTCCGGGGAGCGGTCCCGCTGGGCGCGCTGCTGGTCCTGGCGGGCGCCGCCGGATGCTCCGTCAACTCCGCCTCCGGCCGCCTGGTCATCGGCTGGTTCCCGCCCGCCCGGCGCGGTATCGCGATGGGGGTGCGGCAGGCCTCGCAGCCGCTCGGCACCGCGCTGGCCGCCGCGGTCTTCCCACCGCTGGCCCACCTCGCGGGCCTGGCCGGGGCCTTCGGGTTCTGCGCGGCGCTGTGCGGGGCGGCCGGGGCGGCGATCGCCCTGCGCGCCGTCGATCCGCCGCGCCCCGTGAAGCGGGAGGGCACCCGGACGCCCGCGCCCTACCGGGGCGGCTACCTTTGGCGGATCCACGCGGCGGCCGGACTGCTGTGCGTGCCGCAGTTCGTGGTCACCGGGTTCTCCCTGCTGTTCCTGACGCAGGCGCGCGGCTGGTCCGTCGGCGCGGCCGCCGGCGTGCTGGCCGTGGCCAACCTGGCCGGGGCCGGAGTGCGGCTGTTCGCCGGCTGGTGGTCCGACCGGTCCGGCAGCCGGATCGCTCCGATGCGCGCCCTGGCCGCGGCCACCGTCGTCGACCTCGGCCTGCTCGCGGCGGGTACCGCCTGGGACTCGCCCGCCGCGCCGGTGGCGCTGCTGCTGGCCTGTGGGCTCACGGTGAGCACCAACGGGCTGCACAACACGGCGGTCGCCGAATACGCGGGCCCCGACTGGGCGGGCCGCGTCCTGGGGGTGCACGGGATGGCGCAGCACGCCGCGGTGGTGCTCGTACCGCCGCTGGCGGGAGCCCTGGTCGCGGGCCACGGCTACGTCGCCGCGTTCGCCCTGGCGGCGGCCTTCCCCCTGCTGGCCGTGGCGCTGCTCCCGGCGGCCGACCGCGGCGCGCGGTGGCCCGGCCCGGAGGCCGTCCCGGACCCCGCCCCCGGCGCGGGCACGCGGGCCGGGGCGGGACCGCCTATCGTCGAGTCATGAGCGAGACGGTCGTGGTGTACGAGTACCCCTCCGGGGACTCCCCGCCCGGGGACTCCGCCTCCGGGGACGAACGCCCCCCGCTGCGGGTGCACGCGGCGCCCGCGGCCCCGGGCCGGACCTCCGTCCGCGGGCCGAGGACCCTGTGCGGCCGGGACACCTTCGCCATGGAGACGGCCCCCTGGCGGCCCGCCGAACACCCGGACGCCCCCTGGTACCCGCCGCGGTACGCCGACCGGGTCTGCCCCGCCTGCGACGACGCGGCCGGCTAGCGCCGACCGCGCCGACACGCGGCCGCGCAGAGGCGGGTCAGTTGCCGGGAGCCATGTCGTACGTGACCCACATCGTCCGCGTGGCCACCTGGTCGTACTTGGCGCGCGCCCGGTGGTTGTCGTCGGCGGTGATCCAGCGCACCACGCTCCACCCGCGCTCCCCGGCCAGCGCGCGCAGCGCCCCCAGCAGCAGGTCGGCGGCCCCGGAGCCCCGGTGCTCCGGGGCCACGAACAGGTCGTCCAGGAAGCAGCCCACCGTCGCGGACAGCGGCCGGGCGAAGGGCCGGTAGTGGGCCAGCCCCAGGAGGCGGCCCGAGGCGTCCTCGGCGACCAGCGCGCCGACCTCGTGCCCGGGGTCGTTCACCCACGCCCACACCGTCTCGGCCGCCTCCTCGGTCTGCTCCACGCGGTAGAAGTCGGCGTAGCCGCGGTAGAGGGCACGCCACTGGTCGAAGTCCCCGGGACGGACGGCGCGGACGGTGATGTCGGACATGGCGGTGCGGCTCCTGTGATCGGGGGCGGGTGCGCGGGCGGAGGGGTCCTCCTCCGCCGAGGCAACCGATCATGCGGGAGCCGCGCGCCGCGCGGGCCTGCCACCGTGTCGAAACGCCGGCCGCGAGCCCGCCGCCGTGGACAGGTCGGCGGGGCCCGCAGGGGGTGCGCGGGGCGCACGGGATCCCTCAGCAGATCCGCGGCAGCTGCTCCCCGACCGGCAGGTCGACCACCCGGGTGCCGCCGAGTCCGGTCCGCGCCACGACCAGGCCCGGGTGATCGGCGACGACCTCGCCGATCACCGCCGCGTTCCGGCCCAGCGGATGGGCGCGCAGGGCGTCGAGGACGGCGTCGGCGTGCTCGCGGGGCACGAACGCGACGAGCTTGCCCTCGTTGGCCACGTAGAGCGGGTCGAGTCCGAGGATCGCGCAGGCGTTCGCGACGGCCTCCGGGACCGGGACGCGGCCCTCGTGGAGGACGACCCCGGTGCCGGAGGCGGCCGCGATCTCGTTCAGGGAGGCCGCCAGGCCGCCCCGGGTGGGGTCGCGCAGGACGTGCAGGTCCGGGGTGACCGCGAGCATGCTCTGTACGAGCCCGCCCAGGGCCGCGCAGTCGCTCTCGATGTCGACGCCGAACTCCAGGCCCTCGCGGACGCTCATGATCGCGACGCCGTGCAGGCCGATCTCGCCGCTGACGATCACCACGTCGCCGGGGACCACCCGCTGCGGGCGCAGGTCCACCCCCTGCGGGATCAGCCCGATCCCCGCGGTGTTGACGTAGATCCCGTCCCCGTGGCCCGCCTCGACGACCTTGGTGTCCCCGGTGACGATCTCCACGCCCGCGGTCCGCGCGGCCGCGCCCATGGCCTCGGCCACGCGCGCCACCACGGACATCTCGACCCCCTCCTCCAGGATGAACCCGCAGGACAGGTAGGCCGCGCGGGCGCCGCTCATGGCCAGGTCGTTGACCGTGCCGTTGACCGCCAGGTCCCCGATGCTCCCGCCCGGGAAGAACAGCGGGCGCACGACGTAGGAGTCGGTGGAGAAGGCCAGGCGTACGCCGCCCAGCGAGACGGCCGCCGAGTCCCCGAGCCGGTCCAGCGCCTCGCCGCCGAAGGCGGGGGCGAACAGGTGCTGGACCAGTTCCGCGGAGAGCGCGCCGCCCCCGCCGTGCCCCATCACCACCCGGGGGTGGTCGCGCAGGGGGGCGGGACAGGTCCAGCCGGTGACGTCGAGGACGGTCTCGGACGGTGCGGTCTCAGGCAACGGGGCTCGCCTCCAGCGAGGTCTTCGAAGCGGCGGCCGGCACGGCCTGCGGCGCGGGGTCCGGCCGCGTGTCCGGGGCCGGATCGGGCACGGAATCCGGCGCGGGATCCGGCGCGTCGCCGGGCGCGGTGGCCGGTGCGTCGCCAGAGGCCGCCCGCGGTACGGCGGCGGGCAGGTCGAGGCGGCGGTAGAGGTAGTACGCCGCGCAGGCGCCCTCGCTGGAGACCATGGTGGCGCCCAGCGGGTTGCGCGGGGTGCACGCACCGCCGAAGGCCTCGCACTCGTGCGGCTTCAGCAGCCCCTGGAGCACCTCCCCGCTGCGGCACTCGGCCGGCTCCCGGGTGGTGATGCCGGTGACCGAGAAACGGTGCTCGGCGTCGAACTCCCGGTAGCGCGGCGACAGCCGCCAGCCGCTGCGCGGGATGACCCCGATGCCCCGCCAGGCCCGGTCGGTGACCTCGAAGACGTCCTCCAGCATGGCGAGCGCGGCCGGGTTGCCTTCCGGGCGCACCGCGCGGGCGTAGGCGTTGTCGACGGTGTGCTCGCCCCGCTCCAGCTGCAGCACGGTCCTGCGCACGCCTTCGAGGATGTCCAGCGGCTCGAAGCCGGTGACCACGATCGGCACCCGGTGGCGCGCCGCCAGCTCCGGGTACTCGCCCGTCCCCATCACGCTGCACACGTGTCCGGCGGCCAGGAAGCCCTGCACCCGGCAGCTCGGCGACTGCATGATCGCCTCGATCGCGGGGGGCACCCGCACGTGGGAGACCAGGAGGCTGAAGTTGCGGATGCCGAGCCTGCGCGCCTGGTACACGGTCATGGCGTTGGGCGGGGCGGTGGTCTCGAAGCCGATGCCGAAGAAGACCACCTCCCGCCCCGGGTTCTCCCGCGCGATCCGCAGGGCGTCCAGCGGTGAGTAGACGACCCGTACGTCGCCGCCCTCGCCGCGCACCCGGAACAGGTCCCGGCCGGTGCCGGGGACGCGGAGCATGTCCCCGAAGGAGCAGAAGATCACCCCGGGGCGGGAGGCGATCTCCAGCGCCTTGTCGATGACCTCCAACGGCGTGACGCACACGGGACAGCCGGGCCCGTGGATCAACTCGACTTCATCGGGCAGGAGTTGGTCGATGCCGTGCCGGATGATGGTGTGGGTCTGGCCGCCGCAGACCTCCATCAGCGCCCAGGGCCGGGTCACCGTGGAGCGGATCTCGTCGAGGAGCCGGCGGGCCAGTGCCGGGTCCTGGAACTCGTCGATGTACTTCACCGCGGTGCCTCCTCCTGCCGTACGTCGGTCCCGTGGGCCGTGGCCTGCCGTGCGACGGGCGCCGCCGGGTCGTCGGCGAAGGGCCAGTCGCCCTCACCCGCCTGGGCCGCCTGCTCCCAGGGGTCGCCGAACTCCTCCTGGAGCATTCCGAGTTGCGCGAAAAGTTCGAGGGTCTGGAGGGCGGACTCCTCGTCCAGCCGCTGGAGGGCGAACCCCACGTGGACGATGGCGTACTCGCCGACCCGCAGGTCCGGCAGGTACTCCAGGCAGACCTCCTTCTGCACGCCGCCGAAGTCGACGGTCGCCATGCGCGTGCCGTCCCTCTCCCCGATCTCAAGCACTCTGCCGGGTACCGCCAGGCACATGGGCTTCTCCTCGTTGTGGGTGTTGCGTGACGTGTCCGGCCGCCGCCACCATGAGCTGGCCCAGCGCCAGCCCGCCGTCGCCCGGCGGGACCATGCGGTGCCGCAGGACGGTGAACCCCCGTCCGCGCAGCAGTCGGGCGCAGGCGCAGGAGAGCAGGGTGTTGGCGAAGACCCCGCCGGTGAGGGCCACCGTGTCCAGCCCGTGCCGGTCGCGGGCGAGTCCGCAGAGCGTGCCGACGAGGTCCGCGACGCCGGCGTGGAAGCGGGCCGCGATCACCGGCCTGCCGGTCCCCGCCCGTACGTCGGCCGCCACCGCCGCCAGTACGGGAGCCGGATCGGCGATGACCGGGCCGGTCGCACCGGCCCCGGGCACCCGCACGCCGAAGGCGTAGCCGGGACCGGAGGAGGGCGCCCCGAACGCGGCGCCCTCCAGCTCGATGGCGGCCTGCGCCTCGTACCCGGCGTGCTGGCAGACGCCCGCCAGCGACGACACGGCGTCGAAGAGCCGTCCCATGCTGGAGGTGGGGGCGCAGTTCAGGCCGCGCTCCAACTGGGTTTCCAGGACCCGCAGTTCGGTGGGCGGGCAGGCCGCGGTGCAGGGCAGGTCCGCAGCCCGGTCCAGGCCGGCGGCCCACAGGTGGGCCAGGGCCATCCGGTAGGGCCGCCGCACGGCCGCGTCGCCGCCGGGCAGCGGTACGTAGGCCAGGTGCGCGAAGCGGGTGTATCCGGCGTAGTCGGCGAGGAGGACCTCCCCGCCCCAGACGGCGCCGTCGTCCCCGTACCCGGTGCCGTCGAAGGCGACGCCGATCACCCGCCGGGAGCCGTCGAGGCCGTGTTCGGCGAGCGCGGAGGCGACGTGCGCGTGGTGGTGCTGTACGGGGACCAGCGGGCGGTCGCCGGCCTGCTCGCGGGCCCAGCGGCCGGAGCGGTAACCGGGATGCCGGTCCGCGGCGAGCAGCGCGGGGGTCACCCCGGTGAGGGATTCCAGCTGCCGCTCCGCCCGCTCGAAGGCGTACCGGGTGGCCAGGTCGTCCATGTCGCCGGTGTGGGCCGACAGCCAGGCCCGCCGTCCTTCGCCGAGGCAGAAGGCGTTCTTGAGGTCGCCGCCCACGGCGAGGGTGGCGGGGACCGGCAGCGGCAGGGCCAGGGGCAGCGGCGCGTACCCGCGCGAGCGGCGCAGGACCAGGGGCTCGCCGTCGCAGACCCGGACGACGGAGTCGTCGCAGGGCACGTGGATCGGCCGGTCGTGGGTCAGCCAGGCGTCGGCGAGGCCGGAGAGCCGCTCCAGTGCCTCGGCGTCGTCGGTGACGATGGGCTCGCCCGAGAGGTTCCCGCTGGTCATCACCAGCAGGCGCGGTCCCTCCGGGTCCCCGGCCAGGCCGAGCAGCAGGTGGTGCAGGGGGGTGTACGGGAGCATCACGCCCAGGTCGGGGCTGCCGGGGGCGACGCCCGGCAGCGGGGCGCCGTCGGGGCGGCGGCGCAGCAGCACGATGGGCCGCACGCCGCCGGTGAGCAGCTCGCGCTCCTCGGGGCCGAGGTGGGCGAGGGCCTCGACGTCGGCGAGGTCCCGGGCCATCAGCGCGAAGGGCTTGTCCCCGCGGTCCTTGCGGCGGCGCAGCTCGGCGACGGCACCGGGCAGGGTGGCGTCGCAGGCCAGGTGGTAGCCGCCGAGCCCCTTCACGGCCAGGACCGCCCCCGCGGCCAGCAGCGCGCGGGCGCCCGCGACGGGATCGGCGGTGGTCTCCCCGCCCGGCGGCCGCCCGGTCAGCAGCCGCAGCCGGGGCCCGCAGGCCGGGCAGGCGACGGGCTGCGCGTGGAAGCGGCGGTCGGCCGGGTCGGCGTACTCGCGGGCGCAGTCGGCGCACATCGGGAAGCGGTCCATCGTGGTGTGGGCCCGGTCGTAGGGCAGCCCGGTGACGATGGTGAAGCGGGGCCCGCAGTGCGTGCAGGTGATGAAGGGGTGGCGGTGGCGGCGGTCGGCCGGGTCCGCGAGCTCGGCGAGGCAGTCCGCGCAGGTGGCGACGTCGGGGGAGACCAGGGTCCGGGCCGGGCCGCCGGAGCGGGAGGCGATGATGGTGAAGCCGGCGCCGCCGGTGAGGGGGACCGGGCGGTGGTCGACGGCGTCCACCACGGCCAGCGGCGGGGCGTCCGCCGCGAGCCGCTCGCAGAACTGCGACACGGCGGCGGCGGAGCCCTCCACCTCGGCGACCACGCCCTCCGGGGTGTTGGTGACGTGACCGGCGAGGCCGAGGCCGGTGGCGCGGGTGTAGACGTAGGGCCGGAAGCCGACTCCCTGGACCACGCCCCGTACGGTGACCCTCCGGCGTTCCGGGGACTCCATCAGCGGGTCTGGGCCACGGCGGGGCCGGGCTGACCGTGTCCGTGTCCGGGTCCGTGTCCGTGATCGTGACCCTGGCCGTGGTCACCGTGATCGTGATCGTGATCGTCGTGGTCGTGGTCGTGGTCGTGGTCGTGGGTGTGCCCCGGCCCGTGCTCGTGTCCGTGGCCGTGGTGGCCGGCCTCGATCCGCTGCCGGGCCATCACCGGAGCGTGCGCCCGCGCCCCCGCCCCGACCGCCAGGGCCCGGTCCAGCAGGAGGCCCGTCCCCTCGTCCGCGCGGACCGAGGTGAACAGCACCTCCACCCCCGGGTTGACCCGCTGGACGTTGGCGCGGAAGGCCGCCTCGTCGAACTCGACGGCCGCCGCGATGTCGGTCTTGGTGACCACGACCAGCTGGGCCAGCCCGAAGGCGGTCGGGTACTTCAGCGGCTTGTCCTCGCCCTCGGTGACCGACGCGAGGACCACGCGCAGCGACTCCCCGAGGTCGTACGAGGCCGGGCAGACCAGGTTCCCCACGTTCTCCACGAACAGCAGCCGCGTCTCCTCCGGCAGCCACCCGTCCAGGTGGCGCCCGAGCATCGAGGCCTCCAGGTGGCAGAGCCCGTCCGTGAGCACCTGCTTGACGGGTACGCCCGAACGGGCCAGGCGCAGCGCGTCGTTCTCGGTGGCGAGATCGGCCGTCAGGGCCGCCACGGGCACGCCCCGTTCCCGGGCCAGGAACAGCTCCCGCTCCAGCAGGGCCGTCTTCCCGCTGCCGGGGCTGGACAGCAGGTTGACGACCGCCGTTCCCCGTGAGGCGAGTTCGGTGCGCAGGGCGCGCGCCGCCCCGTCGTTCTTGGCGAGCACCGCCTGTTGCAGATCGACCACTCGGCACATGGTTCAGGCCTCCTCGGGGATCGGTTCGCGGCAGGAGGCCGCGCCCGGGGCGTCCTCCCAGGTCACGTTGAGGATGCGCAGTTCGCGCCCGGTGAGCAGTTCCACCTCGGTGGCCCGTCCGCAGACGGGGCAGCACAGGTCGGGAGGCATGCCCACCGCCCACGCTCCGGCGCAGTCCGCGCAGCGGGCGCTGGCCGTCACGGACCGCGTGACGAGTTCGGCGCCTTCGAGGACCGTGCCGGCACAGGCCAGTTCGAAACAGAAGGCCAGGGAGTCCGGCACCACACCGGCCAGCTCCCCGACCTGGAGCTCCACGCGGCGCACGGCGCTCGCCGCGCCCGCCCGGGCCGCCTCTTCCACCTGGCCCACGACGGCCATGGCGATCGACATCTCGTGCATCGGACTCCGTCCTGCCGGGGCTCATTACACCGGCCGGACGCGGGAGGCACGGGCGGGCACGCCGGTGCGCCGCACGCCCCGTACGCCATTCGGGCGCCGGGGCGGAGCGGGGCTCACATGCAGCGCATGCGCAGATAGCGCTTGAGGTCGGGGAGGACCTGCGCGAGGACGGCGACCAGGGCCACGGCGGCGGCTCCGCCGATGACGGCCTTCTTCATGGGGTTCTCCTCAGTTCACGGCGGTTCGGGTGGGCGGTGGCGGTGGCGGTGCCGACGGCTTCGGCCGCCGCCCCCTGCGGTTCCTCCTCCCGGAGCAGGTCCAGGAGCATCCGTACGGCCTGCGGCACCGCGGCGGCCACCGGGTCGCTCAGCCCGATGCCCTCCTCGACGAGGGCGGGTTCGCAGCCGACGACGAGGGTCCGCCGGGGCGGGGTGGCTCCGGTGCCCGCGCACAGCGTGCCCAGCAGGGCCAGGACGGTGTCGGGGGACATGTGGTGGCCGTCGAGGACGGCGGCGCCGGGGGAGCCGGGGGAGTCGGGTCCCGGGGACAGGGGGCCCGCCTCCCCGGCGGACGCGTCGATCAGGTAGAGCGTGCCGGGGGCGCCGCCGCGCGCGGTGGCGTCGACCAGGACGAGCGTGTCGTAGCCGTCCAGTAGCTGGTAGGCCAGGTGGACCCCGCGCACCCCGAAGTCCACCGCCTCCACGTGCGCCGGCAGCGGGTGCGCCGACAGGGCGCGCACCGCCTCGACGCCGAAGCCGTCGTCGCCGAGGAAGACGTTGCCGATGCCGGCGATCAGGACCGCGCCGCTCACGCCTCCTCCAGCGGGGTGACCTCGTCGGGCCGGAAGTACAGGAACCGGCCCTGCTCCCGGCGGATGTCGGCGCCCGGGTCCCCCTCCACCGTGACGGCGAGGTGCACCCCGCCGTCCACGTCGTGCAGGACGGCCTCGACCAGGGCGCGGCGGCCCTGGAGGAACAGGTCCTGGGCGTCGGTGCGCCGCAGGCCCGGCCGCAGCAGCACCCGGCTGCCGGGTCCCACGAGGACCCCCTCGACCGGGATCCGCTCCGGCGCCGGATCCGTACCCGCCGGGTCCCACCAGGGGGCCTCCGGCCGGAACACGGCCTCCCCGTCCGGGATCTCCGTCAGGGTGGACGGCCCGTCGGAGAGCCCGTCGAAGGCGTCCGGGCCGGTGACCTCCCGCAGCCCGCGCACCGCGCCGTGCAGCCGTTCCAGGACCTCGGGCGGCATCGAATCGGCGAGCTCGATCACGGCGGCCGCGCGGGCGTCCGTACCGCGCGCCTCGCGCTTCTCCTCCTCGGTGAGGGTCGCGGTGCGCAGCGCGAGGATCTCGTCGATCTCCAGGGCGTCGTACATCGCCCCGGCGCTCTCCGGCGCGATCGCGGGATGGTCCTCCAGGATGATCGGGGAGGACAGGACCACGTCGCAGCGGCCGTCGCCGCCCGCCAGCACCGGCCAGGTGTGCCGGTTGTCGCACGCGGCGACGGCCTCCCGGGCCCACTCGGGCGGGTCGGTCATCGACAGGAAGGAGCCGGCGTCCAGCCCCAGCAGGAGGTGGGTGGCGACGAGCGAGCGCGGCAGGGCCGCCTCGCGGGTGGCCCCGTCCCCGTCGGCGGGGGTCCAGGCACTGGTGTTCTCCACGACTGCGGTGAGCTTCAGCACCCGGTAGGGGCCGTCGAGTTCGGTCGCCGAGAGCCGTACCCGGCCCTCGGCCTCCTCGGTGCGCAGCAGCAGGCGGCCGACGGCGCGCCCCGAGCCGTCCAGCACCGGTTCGCTCTCCTCGCGGGCCGGCCGGGCGAAGGGGAGCACGACCCCCTCACCGGCCAGCGAGGCCACGGGGACGGCCAGGACGACCCGTTCCTCGGTGCCCTCGTCCCAGGGGACCAGGATCCGGTCGGGCAGGTGCAGTTCGCCGACGTCGGCGTAGGTGCCGTCGAGGTGGAGCCGCTGGACGGTGCGGCGCCGGCCGTGCAGGAAGCGCAGCTCCAGGTGGAGCGTCGCCTCGCCGCGGGGCTCCATCAGGACCTCGGTCCGCTGGAAGGCGTGTTCGCCGTGCGCGGGGGCCCAGGCGGGCGGTACCAGGACCCCGAACTGCCAGCGCAGCCGGTTCTTGGCCGCCGAGGCCCGGTACGGGTAGAGCACGTAGCCCTCGAAGAGGACGGCGTCCGCCACGTGCCGGGCGGTGTCGAAGCGGGTGTCCCGCTCGGTGGTGGTGGTCACGGAGCGGTCCTCTCGGTGACGCGCGGCAGTACGGTCCCCAGCCGCAGCGGCGGGGGCGGGGTGGCGGCCGGGACGGCCCCGGCGGCCGAGTCGAGCAGCGAGCGCACCGTCGCCTCCCAGGAGGCGAGCGCGTGCCGGGAGCGGTAGGCGAGCAGCTCCGCCATCGTGTCGCGGGGCAGCCGCAGCCATCCGCAGCCCGGGAAGTGCTGCTCGACCATCTCCCGCCACACCGTGGCCGGCATCCGGTACGGGGCCTCCCGGTCCCAGGGCACCGGCTCGACCCGGAAACCGCCCGCGCCGGTGAAGGCGGTGCCGGAGAAGAGCATCAGGAGCGGCGCCTCGCCGTCCTCCAGGGCACTGAAGTAGCGGGTGGCCGCGATGTCCATGTCGTAGGTGCAGGGGACGACCAGGTCGGTCTCGGTCTCCCCGGTGAAGCTCGGCACCATCACCGACACCTGGGCGAACTGCACCGGCTGGAGGGTGTTGCCCCAGCGGGAACGTTCCCCGAAGAGGTCGGCGAGTCCCTCGGCCTCGGCGTCCGAGTAGCCGCGCCGCGCCGGCTCGATCCGCAACTGGACCCGCAGGGCCAGCGCGTGCACCCGCACCCCCGCCCCCGCGTCGACGCGCAGCCGGAAGACGAGGGTGGGGCCCGCGGCGTACGGGTCGGCGCGCACCCCGGTGCAGGTGAAGGCGAACTCCGTGGCGGCCGTCATGACACCGGCCCCGGAGCGAGCACCCTGGCGCGCCGTTCGACCTCGGCGAAGAACGCGTCCAGCGCGGTCCGGGCCTCGGCGCCGCCGTCGAAGCCCTGCCACAGCAGCCGCATCCGCCCCACCAGCTCGTAGCAGATGTCGATCGGCACCAGATGGCAGCTGGTGCGGCCCTCCGTGCGGCGCAGCAGCAGCGCCTCCACGTCGGGTTCGAGGAGCGCGGACAGCCGGCCGGAGCCCAGCACGTCCTGCCAGGTCTGCGGGTCGAGCTCGCTCTCGGTGGCCCCCGCCGGGCTCGGGTAGAGGGCGACCAGCCGGTCGAGAGCGGCGTTGCGGAAGAAGAACGCCACGCCGACCGGGATCTGGAGGCGTTCCCAGGCCCCGTCGTCGAGCCGGTGCGCGGGATCGGCCAGGTACCGGACGGGGACGGCGCGGAACCGGCCCGTCACGATCCCCGGCCGGTCGAACAGCAGCGCGCAGCCGGTGCAGGCGCACACCAGCGACCGCTTCTCGGTCTCCACGAGGTGGCGGTGGCCGTCCCCGGCCACCGCGGTCCCGCACAGCTCGCAGCTCTCGGGGCGGGGCGGACGGGGGCCCGTGAACCGGCGCAGGCCGCGGGGGCCGCCCGTCAGGAGGCCGGGCCCCGTCACGGCACCCGCACCGGGGCGTGCGGCCGGACGGAGATCTGCAGCAGGGGCTGCTGCGGGGCCGGGGCGGCCTCCGTCTCCACCGCCGTCACCTCGGGCGCGAAGCAGGCCAGCGCCTCCTCCAGGACCCGGGCGGAGTCCTCCGGGGAGCCGCACCCGCAGCCGGAGGCCGCCGCCCGGGGGCGTACCCGCAGCAGCCCGGTGGTCCCGTCGAAGGCGACCCGCTCCACCGTGTCCCCGGCGGCGAGCAGGGCCCGCCCGATCCGCGTCTCCACGTCCTCGGGGTGCAGGTCGTGCAGCGAGAGCAGGCTCGCCACGAGCTCGTCGTCCAGCACCGGGGAGAGCGCCTGCCCGCCGAGCCGCTCCACGATCCGGGCGAGCCCGGCGCCGTAGAAGTCCATGAGGACGCGCACCAGTTCCTCGGCGGCCGCGCACGCCCGCCGGTCCCCGTCGGAGGCCAGGCCCTCCAGGACCTCCTCCACCCGTGCGCCCGCCTGCCGGGCGTCCAGGGCGGCGCTCATCCGCCCAGTCCGCTCAGACCGGTGGGCACGTGCATCGTCTTGACCGTCTTGCCGCCGCCCACGTACATGTGCACGCCGCAGGGCAGGCACGGGTCGAAGCTGCGCACCGCGCGCATGATGTCGATGCCCTTGAAGTTCTCCGGGGAGTTCTCCTCGAAGATCGGGGTGTTCTGCACCGCGTCCTCGTACGGTCCCGGGGTGCCGAAGGTGTCGCGGGTGCTGGCGTTCCACGGGGTCGGCGGGTACGGGTGGTAGTTGGCGATCTTGCCGTCGCGGATCACCATGTGGTGCGAGAGCACCCCGCGCACGGCCTCGGTGAAGCCGACGCCCAGGCCCTCGTCCGGGACCTCGAACTTCTCCCAGGTCTGGGTGCGTCCGGCGCGGACCTCCGCCAGGCCCTTCTCGGCGCAGTGCAGCGCGATCGCGGCGGCGTACGCCTGGAAGTACGTGCGGGCGCGGTTGCGCTCCAGCGCGTTGGACCACTTCGGGATCTTCCACTCGAAGCGGGTCTCGGGCTTGGTCATCGTGCGCGGCAGGGTGATCACCACGCTGTGGCCGGTGGCCTGCACGTAGTCCGTCTGCACCAGCCCGGACAGGGCGGTGGACCACAGGCGGGCGATGGGGCCGCCGCCGGTGTCCAGCGCGAGGTGGTCCTTGCCGTCGAACCAGCGCGGCGACATCACCCAGCTGTACTTGTCGTCGAAGTTCCGCTTCTGCGGGGCCGGGATGGTGTGCTGGTTCCACGGGTGCCGCGGGTCGACCGGGTTGCCGAGCGGGTCGTGCGTGACGAACTGCTCCCGGCCCTCCCAGTCGTCGTAGTACGAGCTGCCCAGCAGGATGCGGATGCCGAGGTTGATCTCGGTGAGGTCGTTGGTGACCAGCTTGCCGTCCACCACCACGCCCGGGGTGACGAACATCTTCCGTCCCCAGTCGGTCATGTTGGCGTACGTGAAGTCGCAGTGCTCGGGGTCGTTGAGCGCGCCCCAGCAGCCCAGCAGCACGCGCCGGCGGCCGACCTCCTCGTACCCGGGCAGGGCCTCGTAGAAGAAGTCGAACAGGTCGTCGTGGAGCGGCACGACCCGCTTCATGAACTCGCAGTACCGCATCAGGCGGCTCATGTAGTCCGTGAAGAGCTGCACGGAGGCGATGGTGCCGACGCCGCCCGGGTAGAGGGTGGAGGGGTGCACGTGGCGCCCCTCCATCAGACAGAACATCTCGCGCGTGTACCGGCTGACCTGGAGGGCCTCGCGGTAGAACTCGCCCTCGATGGGGTTGAGGGAGCGCATGATGTCGGCGATGGTCTTGAAACCGTGCTCGCCGGCGTGCGGGGCTGGGGTGCGCTCCGCCTTCTCCAGGACGCCCGGGTTGGTCTCGCGGACCATCTTCTCGCAGTAGTCGACCCCGACCAGGTTCTCCTGGAAGATGTTGTGGTCGAACATGTACTCCGCCGACTCGCCGAGGTTGATGATCCACTCGGCGAGGTGCGGAGGCTTCACCCCGTAGGCCATGTTCTGCGCGTACACGGAACACGTGGCGTGGTTGTCACCGCAGATCCCGCAGATCCGGCTGGTGATGAAGTGCGCGTCGCGGGGGTCCTTGCCGCGCATGAAGACGCTGTAGCCGCGGAAGACCGACGAGGTGCTGTAGCACTCCGCGACCCGCTTCTGCTTGAAGTCGATCTTCGTGTGGATGCCGAGGCTGCCCACGATCCGGGTGATCGGATCCCAGGCCATCTCGACCAGGCCGCTGCCGTCTCCGGCCGCCTTCGTCTTCGGTGTCATCGTTTCTGCCGTGACCCTTCTTCGGTGCGGGGGTTGGTGCGCTGGGTGCGGGGGGAGACGGCGGATCTCACCAGGGCGGGCGGTAGCCCGTGGTCAGCGTCCGGCCGCTCTGGCGCCACTTCGGCTCCTGGTCGACGGTGTGCTCCGTGATCGCGCGGAGCCGGCGGACCACCGCTCCGTACACGCCGCTCGCCTTGCTGGAGACCTTGGCGCCGGGCGGCTCGTCCATGAACGGCATGAACTTGTCGGGGAAGCCGGGCATCGTGCAGGCGATGCAGATGCCGCCGACGTTGGGGCAGCCGCCGATGCCGTTCATCCAGCCGCGCTTGGGCACGTTGCACTTGACGACGGGACCCCAGCAGCCCAGCTTGACCAGGCACTGGGGGGAGTCGTAGGTCTGCGCGAACTGGCCCTGCTCGTAGTACCCGGCGCGGTCGCAGCCCTCGTGGACCGTGTTGCCGAACAGCCAGGTGGGGCGCAGCTTGTCGTCGAGCGGGATCATCGGCGCGGAGCCCGCCGCCTGGTACAGCAGGTAGGTGAGGGTCTCGGAGAAGTTGTCGGGCTGGATCGGACAGCCCGGCACGCACACGATCGGGATCCCGGCCTTCGACGTCCAGTTCCAGCCGAGGTAGTCGGGCACGCCCATCGCGCCCGTCGGATTGCCCTCCATGGCGTGGATGCCGCCGTACGTGGCGCAGGTGCCGATGGCCACGACCGCGAGGGCCTTGGGGGCCAGCCGGTCGATCCACTCGCTGGTGGTGATGGGCTGGCCGGTCTCCGGGTCGTCGCCGAACCCGCACCAGTAGCCCTCGGGCTTGATCTTCTCGTTGGGGATCGAGCCCTCGACCACCAGCACGAACGGGTCGATCTCGCCCCGTTCGCCCTTGAAGAACCACTCGATGAACGTGTCCGCGCCCCCGACGGGGCCGCATTCGAAGTCGATCAGGGGCCAGTGCACGGCGATCTTGGGGAGCCCCGGCAGGACCCCCGTGACGATCTCCTCGATGCTGGGCTGCATCGCTGCCGTGAGGGACACGGAATCGCCGTCGCAGCTCAGCCCCGCGTTGATCCAGAGGATGTGGATCGGGGGGTCCTCTGCCGGGGCGGCGGTCGGTGCTGCATCCATGCGGATGCCTCCTTGGGGAAGGGCGGGGAGGAGTTCCGGGCGGGGTGCGCGGTGGGCCGGACCGTCCCGGCCACACCTTTCTTGCTAACAGCCCCCGGCCCCCGGTGCTCCGTCATGTACGGCCAGTGGGGTGACGGCGGCTCCGGGCCGCCCGGGCACGGGACGGGCCAGGTGCGGCGGGGTGGCGGCCGCCGGTTCCTTGCGCACGAAGGCGCGGCGCAGGGCGTGGTACGGGGCTGCGGGGTCGAAGAAGGTGCGGTGCATCAGCGCCAGCTCCGCCTCCCGGTAGGAGGCCAGCGGCCGGACGGCCTCGTCCCGTTCCCGCAGGGCCTTCTTCGCGGCGATCCGGGACTGGGCGGCGGGCAGCGCCGCCAGGTGCGCGGCCAGCCGCGCGGTCTCGCCGGCGAAGGCCCGGGGCGCGCAGGGCACCGTACGGTCGACCAGCCCGAGCCGCAGCGCGCCGGCCGCGCTCAGCGGCAGCGCCTCGGTGGTCAGGCGGTCCGCGGCGGCGGCACCGACGCGGCGCGGCAGCGTGTAGGTCCAGTACTCGGAGCCGTACAGCCCCATCAGGCGGTAGTGCGGGTTCAGCACCACGCCCGCACGGCACCAGACCTCGTCGGCGGCGAGCGCCAGCATTGCCCCGCCCGCGGCGGCGTTCCCGCCGAGGGCGGCGACGACCAGCCGGTCGGTGGTGGTGAGGACGGCCTCGACCAGGTCGTCCATGGCGTTGATGTTGTCCCAGGACTCCCGGGCCGGGTCGGCGGCCGCCTCGATGACGCCCAGGTGGATGCCGTTGGAGAAGAAGTCGCGGCCACCGCCCAGGACGAGCACCGAGGTGGGGCGGGCGCAGGCGGCCCGGTACGCCTCCAGCAGCCGGCGGCACTGCGCGGTGCCCATCGCCCCGCCGGGGAAGGCGAAGGACAGGAACCCGACCGGCCCCTCCTCCCGGTAGCGGATGTCCGCCCACGTACGGCCGCGGGCGTCCGCGTGCGGGGGCGGGGCGGGGTGTTCGCGCAGCGGCGGCAGCCGGTCGCCGAGCGCGAGGGTGGCGGGCAGCTTCACCGGGGCGGGCTCCCCGGGCACCCTGCGGGCCCGCAGCTCCGGGATCCACACGGCGCCGTCGGCGGTGGCCCGGCACACGGCCCCCGCCCGGGTCGCCAACAGGTCGCCGGGGCGGCCGCGCAGCCGGTGTTCGGGGTGGCCGCCGTGCAGGTACCACTCGCCGCCCAGCAGTTCGTCCAGGACCCCCGGCCGGGAGTCGGCCGCGCGCAGCGTGCGCAGGACCCGGTCGGTGGAGTCGGCCTCCCAGTCGATGCGGCGGGCCTCCTGGCGCAGGTACGGGCGGCTGCGGACGGCGGCCGGATCCTGCGGGACGGGGGTGTGGGTGCCCGAGGCGAACCGCTCGACGGCGAGCAGCACCGCCCGCAGGGCCGCGTCGGCGATCTCCCCCCGGTACAGGTCGCTCTTGCCGACCGGCGGGACCGGGCACTCCACCGTGGCCCACACGTCGCCGGCGTCCATCTCCGCTCCGGCCTGGAGCACCGTCACGCCCCAGCGGGTCACCCGCTCCTGCACGGCCCGGTCGAGGGACGAGGGACCCCGGTCGCCGACGGGCCCCGGGTGGACGATCAGACAGGTGCGGGCCGCCCACACCTCCTCGGGGATCGCCGTCGTCAGCATCGGGGCGAGGACCAGATCGGGATCGTGCCGGCGCACGGCCTGCGCCAGGGGGACGCCGGGCAGGGCGAGTTCCACCGCCACGCGGTGGCCGTGGTCGCGCAGTTCGGCGTGGACTCGCTGCGTGAGGCTGTTGAAGGCGCTCGCGACGAGCAGGACGTACACGTGTGTCTCCCAGCGGCGGCCCGGTGCCACGAAGGCGTGGATCCCGGCCTGATCGGCGTCCCGTGACCGGAACATGACCGGCCGCCTGAGATGGTCGGGCACCCGGCGGGGACCACGCCCGGAGCCGGGCGGCGGTGTCACTCGAAAGCGCCCCCGCGGAGGGCCGCTCGGCCGCACCGCGGCCGGGCCGCCGCGGCTCGGCGGCGGTGCGGGTCGCCCGGCCGGACACCCGCGTTAAGGACGCGTCAGGATTGGCCCATTTGCGTGCACAAGCGATCGAAATGCGTACGCTGACTCAGCCGTCGTGTCCATACCGACGGCTTTTCCATGCCGTACGACACAGGAGCCCCCCACGATGGCCACCCCTGCCCGCACACCACGCCTGCGCGCGTGGATGCTGGAAGGCCTGACCGACCGCCCCGGGCAGCACGCGCACGCGCAGACCGGGACCGCGCACGAGGGCCGCCCCTGGTGGCGCGTCATGTGCCTGACCGGCCTGGACTACTTCTCCACCCTCGGCTACCAGCCCGGCATCGCCGCGCTCGCCGCCGGACTGCTCTCGCCCCTGGCGACCATCGTCCTGGTCGTCCTCACCCTCTTCGGCGCCCTGCCCGTCTACCGGCGGGTGGCCGAGGAGAGCCCGCACGGCGAGGGTTCCATCGCGATGCTGGAGCGGCTGCTGTCGTTCTGGAAGGGCAAGCTGTTCGTCCTGACCCTGCTCGGGTTCGCGGCGACCGACTTCCTCATCACCATCACCCTCTCGGCCGCCGACGCGACCGCGCACCTGGTGGAGAACCCGCACCTCACCAGCACCCTGCACGGCCACGAGGTGCCGATCACCCTGCTGATGATCGCGCTGCTGGGCGCGGTGTTCCTGAAGGGGTTCAGCGAGGCCATCGGGGTGGCCGTGGTGCTCGTCGCCACCTACCTCGGCCTGAACGTGGTCGTCGTGGCGGTCGGTCTGTGGCAGGTCGCCACCGAGCCGCACGTGGTCGCCGACTGGACGCAGGCCCTCACCGCCGAACACGGCAACCCGTTCATGATGATCGCCATCGCGCTGGTCGTCTTCCCCAAGCTGGCGCTCGGCCTGTCCGGTTTCGAGACCGGCGTCGCGGTCATGCCGCACGTGCACGGCGACCCCGACGACACCGCGTCCCGGCCGGCCGGCCGGATCCGCGGCACGAAGAAGCTGCTGACCACGGCCGCAGTGATCATGAGCGTCTTCCTGATCTGCTCCAGCTTCGTCACCACGCTGCTGATCCCCGCCGACGAGTTCAAGGCGGGCGGCGAGGCCAACGGCCGCGCGCTCGCCTACCTCGCCCACGAGCACCTGGGCTCCGCCTTCGGCACGGTCTACGACGTCTCGACCATCCTGATCCTGTGGTTCGCGGGCTCCTCGGCCATGGCCGGCCTGCTCAACCTGATGCCGCGCTACCTGCCCCGCTACGGCATGGCGCCCCACTGGGCCCGCGCCCTGCGCCCGATGGCCATCGTCTTCACCCTCGTCGCCTTCCTGGTGACCTGGCTCTTCGACGCCGACGTCGACGCCCAGGGCGGCGCGTACGCCACCGGTGTCCTGGTGCTGATCACCTCGGCCGCCGTCGCCGTGACCATCGCCGCCAGGCGGGCGGGGGAGCGGGGCTGGACCATCGGCTTCGGGATCATCTCCGCCGTCTTCGTCTACACCACCGCCGTCAACGTGGTGGAGCGGCCCGACGGCGTGAAGATCGGCGCCTGCTTCATCGCGGGCATCATGGCCCTCTCCCTGCTCTCCCGCCTCGCCCGCGTCTTCGAACTGCGCGTCACGCACGTGGAGCTCGACGACATGGCGCAGCGGTTCGTCCGGGACACCGCCAACCGGACGATACGTTTCATAGCGAACGAGCCCGACCGGCGGGACAAGGCCGAGTACCGGGACAAGGTCGAGCAGATCCGCGAGGACAACGACATCCCCCCGGGCGACGACGTGCTGTTCGTCGAGGTCACCGTCCTGGACCCGTCCGAGTTCGAATCCGGCCTCAAGGTCCGCGGCGAGGTGCTGCACGACCGCTACCGGGTCCTCACCCTGGAGGGCTCCACCGTCCCCAACGCGCTCGCGGCCCTGCTCCTGCACGTGCGCGACGCGACGGGACAGCGCCCGCACATCTACTTCGAGTGGACCGAGGGCAACCCGATGGCCAACTTCCTGCGCTTCTTCCTCTTCGGACAGGGTGAGGTCGCCCCCGTCACCCGGGAGGTCATCCGCGCGGCCGAATCCGACCGGGCCCGCCGCCCCCACGTCCACGCCGGCTGACGTACGGCGCTCCGGGCGGCCGGCGCGACGCGGGGGCGGTGGTGCGGGACCGCTCAGGCGCCGACGTCCCGGCCCCGGAAGTCCTCCAGCGTCTCGCGCCGGACCAGGAGACGGGCCGCGCCCCCGTGGACCGCGACGACCGCCGGACGGCCGACGAGGTTGTACCCCGAGGCCATCGACAACTGGTAGGCGCCCGCCACCGGGACGGCCAGCAGGTCCCCGGGGTGGACGTCGCCGGGCAACTGGACCCCGGCGGCCAGTACGTCCCCCGCCTCGCAGTGCCGGCCGACGACGGTGGCCGCGCACGGGGCCGCCGTCGAGTGCCGGCCGATCAGGCGGGGGGCGTAGCGCACCCCGTACAGGGCGGGCCGGGGGTTGTCGCTCATGCCCCCGTCCACCGCGACGAACACCGTCGCGCCGGTGCGTTTGACGGCGAGCACCCGGTACAGGGCCACTCCGGCCGGACCGACGAGGGCCCGGCCGGGTTCGACGAGGAGGCGGGGGACGGCCAGCCGGGCGGCCGCGCAGCCCTCGGCGAGCTCGGCGCGCAGCCGCACGGCCAGGGCGGCGACGTCGAGGACGGCCTCGCCGGGCCGGTAGGCGATGCCGTGGCCGCCGCCCATGTCCAGCTCCGGCAGGACGACCCCGTGCAGATCGCGGATGTGGGCCAGCAGTCCGACCATCCGGCGCAGGGAGGTCACGTACGGCTTCACCCCGGTGATCTGGGAGCCGATGTGGCAGTGCAGTCCGGTGAGTTCGAGCCGCGGCTGCCCCAGGATCCGGGCGACGGCGTGCTGCGCGGCCCCGTCGGTGATCGACAGGCCGAACTTCTGGTCGTCCGTGCCGGTACGGATCTTGTCGTGGCCGCCGGCCGAGACGCCGGGCACCACCCGCACCATCACCCGCTGGCGCTCCCCGGGGCCGACGGCGGCGGCGATCCGGGCTATCTCGGAGGCGCTGTCGATGACGATCCGCCCCACACCGAGCCGCAGCGCCGCCTCCAGGTCCCGGGGCGACTTCGCGTTGCCGTGCAGCACGATCCGCTCGGGCGGGAACCCGGAGGTCACGGCCAGTTCCAGTTCCCCGGCCGAGCAGACGTCCAGGCCCAGGCCCTCCTCCCGGACCCAGCGCACCATCGCCCGGGACAGGAACGCCTTCGCGGCGTACAGCACGTCGGCGTCGGGGAAGGCGTCGAGGTAGCTCCGGCAGCGCGCCCGGACCTCGCCCTCGTCCAGGACGTAGACGGGGGTGTCGAAGCGGTCGGCCAGTTCGGCCAGGGGTACCCCGCCGACCGCCATCCCGCCGTGCGGGAGCGGGGCGGTGGAGGCCGGCCAGACGGACAGGTCGCCTGCGTGGACCGGGGCGGGGGCCGGGGCCGGGGTGGGGAGGACGTCGGCGGTCATGGTCTGATCTCCCATCAGGCGGTCCGGGCGGTTCCGGCGGTCCGCGTGAGCGGACCGGCGCCGGGGCCCCCGACCGGGGCCGCCGCGACCGGGGGAGCGGTCAGTGTCGGATCGACCGTCAGCAGGGTCACCCCGAGGGGCGCGGCCAGCGCGCGCAGGACGGGCTCGGAGAGCCGGATCCAGGTCTGGGCGGCGCCGAGCGTGGCGGACAGCCGCTCCGGGCTGGTGAAGCCGACGGCGGTGCGTTCGCCCAGCGGCGTCCGGAACAGCCGCAGCACCGCCCTCTCGCCTCCCGGCCGGGCCGGTACGTACAGGGGCCCGGCCGGGACCCGTTCCTCGGGCTCGGGGTCGTCGTCGTACAGGAACAGGCACATGGGCCCTCCTCGGGGAACCACGGGTGGCGGACGGGGCCCCGGACCGCGGGGAGGCGGTCCGGGGCTCGCCATCGAAGTTATCCCCGAATTCCCTCCGGCTTCTCCTTTTCCTGACGGAGCCTTGACGGGGGAGGCCGGATTCCTGACGCGTTGCTGACGCACTGCTGACGCACCCCTGATCGAATTCCGTTGAATGTTCTCCAAGGGTGTGGGAAATCCGCAGGTGGCTGAAATTTACAAGGTTCTGAGCAGGCTAAACCTGCATTTTCGGCCGCGCTGCGGGGGTGGGGAGGGAGCGGATTCCGGAGGTGCTGGCATATCCATCCGATGCTTGCCGTGGCGCGTTCTGGGTTGTAATACTTTTCCTGCGAAAGGCGGTTCCGGGCAGGAGAATTACGGCCCGGGAACCGCGGTTTCGTTCGTGCACATTCGGCCTATCGCTTCCAACTTTCGGGAGACACCCATGTCCGACACCGCACCCGACGCCGCCTTCGACCTCCAGGACCTGGAGCTCGACCTCGGCGACCTCAGCGTCACCTCGATGCGCGACACCGCCGCACTGCCCGAAGGCGGAGCGTCCTGGGGTTCGTGTTCCTGCCAGGGCTCCTCCTCCTGCGCCCAGCCCCAGACGGACACCCCGACCGGCTGACCGTTCGACAGCCGTCCCCACCCCCACCGCCCACCGACCCCGAGCGTCCAGCCCGCCTCCCGCCGCACCCCGGTGCGGCGGGAGGCCCGTACGCCACCACCGACAGGAACGGGGGAGCGCCATGCCGCAGGAACCGTCACGGTCACCGGAGCCCCGGCTCGCGGCGCCCGCCGACCCCGGACGCCCGGCCGGCTACCGGGTGCGGTCCGCGCCGTACGCGCTGGTCCGCACCACCGTGCTCGCCCACCCGCCCCAGGGGCCCGAAGCGGAGCGCTTCCGTACCCTGCTCGCCCGGCTGCACCGGACCGAATCGCGGCTGCTGCGCACCACCGCACCCCTGTGCGACGACCTCCACGACAGCCGGGACGGCCACCCGGCCGACTTCCACCGCGACGTCGTCCTCCCGCTGCGCCGCGCCCTGCACAACGGGCGCGAACCGCGCCCCGCACTGCTGGCCCGCCTCGGCGACCTGCCCGAGCGGGTGCCCCGCCTCGCCGACTGGACCGCCCTGCGGGCACGCCGCGAAGCCCTCCTCGCCGAGCTCGGCGCCGTCGCCGGATCCGCCCTCGCCGCCGAACGCGAGGCCCTGGCGGCCCTGTGCCGCGAACCCGCCCTCGCCAAGGCCGTCGCCCTCACCAGCGCCGACCTGCTGCGCGCCGTACGCAGGGCGGCAGGCGGAGCGGCCGACCGCAAGGCCCGCAAGGAAGAGGCCACCGTGCTGCGCCACGCGCTGCGGGCCTGCACGAAGACCAGCCCGCTGTCCTGGTTCACCGCCGTCGGCTGGGGCGCGCTGCCCTCCGCGCAGGCCGGCCCCCGGTCGTCCTGGGGCGGGACGCGGCTCCTCGACGGCCCCCTGCACGCGGTGGTCAAGCCCAACCGCACCCTGACGACGGCCCTCACCCTCGCGCTGCTGGACGCCCCGCACCGCCGGGCCGGTCTCCCGCACCGCATCACCAGCTCCGCACGCACCGCCGACGGCCGGGCGGCCTACTCCCGCGACCGGACCGCCTTCGCGGGAGGCCGCTACCTCGTGGCGCGCGAGGACGAGGCGGAGCTGCCGGCCGGCGGCCCCCTGGGCCTGGTCACCGAGTACGCCGCCACCCCGGTGCCCCTCGGGGACCTCGCCGAACGGCTGACCGGGGCCCTGCGGGAGGCGGGTCCCGCCGCCGGCGCCGCCGCCGAGGCCTACCTCGCCCGCCTGACGGAGGCGGGCCTGCTGGTGCCCGCCGACCCCGTCCCGCCCCAGAGCGCCGACCCGCTCCACGCCCTCGAGACCTGGCTGCGCCCCGACGGCCCGGCGGAGCCCGCCCGGGACGCGCGGCGGGCCGAAGACGCCGCGCGGGCCCGGCGGATCGCCGGGATCGGGCGGCTGACCGACGCGTTCGGCTCCGCCGCCGTCGAGGAACGGCCCGCCCTGCTCGCCGATCTCGCCCGCCGCTGGGCCGAGGAACTGGCCGACGCCGGACGTCCCGTCCCGGCCGGCTCGGCCCCGCTCACCGCCCTGTCCGAGGACGTCGTCGCCCCGCTCCCGCTACCGCTCGACGGCTTCCTCGACACCGCCGACCACGCGGCGCTCGCCGAGGTCACCGCCCTGGCCGAACTCTTCGACCTCGGACACCTCCTGCGCCGCGTCGTCCGCGACCGCTTCGTCGCCCGCTACGGCCCCGGCGGCACCTGCCACCACCCCTGGGAGTTCGGCGCCGAGGTCACCGAGGCCTGGGAAACGGCCGGCCGGCTCGCGGACCTCGACCCCGCCGACCGGGCCGACCTCCCCACCGGGACGGAGGAACTCGCCGCGCTGCGCGCCGGGTTCACGGCCGCCGTACGGGACGCCCGCGCGCAGGACCCCGCCGACGCCGCCGAGGTCGTCCTGCCGCCCGGCCCGGTCCGCGCCCTCGGCGGGCACCTGCCGGGCTGGGCCCTCGAACGCCCGTTGAGCTACGCGTACTTCCTCCAGCGGGACCCGGACCGCGGCCTGCTCGCGGTGAACCACGTGTACGGCGGATGGGGCCGCTTCAGCAGCCGGTTCCTGGACGCCCTGGACCCGCGCGCCACCGCCGAGACGGCCCGGCAGATCCGCCGCGGCCTCGCCCCCGGCGCCAGGGCGGCCCAGATCAGGCCCGTCGGCGGGTTCAACGCCAACCTCCACCCCCTGCTGGTCCCCGACGAGATCGGCCCCGACCGCCGCCGGGCCTCGATCGCCGAAGGCGACCTGGAACTCGTCCACGACGAGCCCACCGACCAGGTGCGCCTGCGGCTGCGGAGCACCGGCGAACACCTCGACGTGCTCTACCCCGGCTTCCTCGCCCCCGTCCTGCTGCCCCGCCGCATCGCGGCCCACCTCTGCGACCACCCCCACGGCGTGGTCGACTTCCGGGCCCTGGTGCCCCGCCGCGTCCTGCCCGCCCCGGGCGGCCGCGTCGTGCACAGCCCCCGCCTGCTCCACCGCCACGTGGTGCTCCGCCGACGCCGCTGGCAGCTGACGCCCGGCGTCGTGCGGGAACTGCGCGCCGAACTCGCCGCCGCCCCCTCCCCGGCGCGGGCGGCCGCCCGCTGGCGCGCCCTGCTGGACCTCCCCGAACAGCTCTTCCTGCACCCGGCCGCGACCGCCCCCACCGGCCGCCCCGCCGAGGACTTCCTGAGCCGCCTCAGCCGTCCGAAACCGCACTTCGTGGACCTCGGCAGCGCGCTGCACCTGCGCTGCCTGCCCAAGTGGCTGTCCCGGCACGACGACGGAGCCGTCCTGGAGGAAGCGCTGCCCGCCCCCGGCGGCCCGGCCGCCCCGGCCCGCGCCGTCGAACTCGTCCTGGAGGTCTACCGGTCCGGACGGCCGCGATGAAGGCCGCCGCAGTGGAAGGGGAGGAAGGGCCCGTGCCGACAGCACCACACCCGTACGACGACGACGGCGACGGCGGCGCGCGCGACGTCGTCGCCTTCCACCACCACCCGGTCAAGGCACCCCTGCTGCGCGGGGCGCTGCTGCCGCTGGCCGCCTCCTGCGCCGCCGACGGCCTGGCGGCCCACGTCGAGCGGCACTGGCTGCACGGCCCCCACCTGCGGCTGCGCATCCAGGGGCCGCCCGCCCGGGTGGAGGCCGCCGCCGAGGCCGCCGCCCGACGCGTCCGCGCCTGGCTCCGCGCGCACCCCTCGCACACGGACCTGACGGAGTCCGAGCTGCTGCGCCTGGCGGCCGAGGCCGGACGCGCCGAACTCGTCCCCCCGCCCTACGGGCCCATCGCCCCCGACAACACGGTCCGCGTCGAGGCCGTCGACCGCACCCCGCTGCGCACCCTCCTCGGCGACGACGGCGCCGCCCTGCGCGAGGACCTGCTGCGGGCCGGCCTCGGCGCGCTGCGGGCGGGCGCCGCCTTCCTCGGGGAAGGCGGCGACGGCTCCGGCGCCCGGCTCCGGCTCGCGGTGACCGGCCTCGCCGCGCATGCCGCCGCCCACCCCGGCGGCCTGGCCGGCGCCCACTACTCGTACGTCTCCCACCTGGAGGACTTCTTCGTCCACGACGACCCGGACGGCCGCGTACGGGCCCGCTTCGAGCAGCACGCCGAGCGGGCCGCAGAGGCCGTGACCGCCCTCGTCGGGAGGATCGCCGACGGTGGCGCGCAGGGCTGGGAACGGGAGTGGGCGGACTTCTCGGCCGGAGCCTGGCGGCTGGCCCGCAGCCGCCACGACGCCGGCGCCGACCTGCACGGCGACCCGCACGCCTACCGCGACCGGGCCGCCGCCACCGGTGACGCGGCGGCGCGGGAACGCTGGAACCACGACCTCCGCACCCGGTACAGCGAGTTCCACCGGCTGCTGAGCCGCTCCGACCCGCAGGGCACGATGTGGCGACGCCCCGACTACCTCATCCACCGGGCCTGCACCAATGCCCTGTACCGGCTGTTCGCCCTGTGCGACGTCCGCCCGCTTGAGCGGTACCTGGCGGCCCACCTCGTCGTCCGCGCCGTGCCCGCCCTGACCGGCTGCGACTGGCGCGCCGAGGTCGGCGCCGCCGTCGAGGCAGTGGAGCGCGGGGCATGACGGGCACCGGACGCCGGCTGCGGCCCGGCACCGCCGTGACCCCGCTGCGCGACGGACTGCACCTGCGGGGCCGGCGGGGCAGCGTCACCCTGGAGGGCAGCGCCGCACTGCCCGTGCTGTGGCGCTCCCTGGAGCAGCCACTGCGCTCGGGCGGACTCGACGCGCTCCTCGACCGCCTGGAGCCCGGCTCCCCGGTACGGACGGCCGTGGAGGCGGTCGTCGCCCAACTGGAGGCGCACGACCTGCTCGTGACCGGTCCGCCACGGCCCGCACCCGATCCGGGCCCGGTCGGACCGTGGCTCGCCGTGAGCGCCGACCGGCCCGCGGTCGCGGCGGCCGCGCTCGCCGCGACCCGGGCCGAGGTGGTGGCCGCCACCGTCGACGCCCCCCTGGCCAGGGCCGCGGGCCGGGCGCTCGAACAGGGTGGACTGCCCGTCACGTACACCCGGGACGCGGACCTGCCCGAGGGCCGGATCCACCTGCGAGCCCACGACCCCGACGGCGTCACCCACACCCTCGCGGCCGCCCTGCCCGCCCCGACCGGCTACGTCACCTCCCCGGACACCACCTCCGCCACGGCCGCCACGGCGACGGCCCTGGAGGCCCGCCTGGCCGCCCGCCCGGCTCCGGGCACACCCGGCGGGGACCACACCGGCCGCCCGGCCGGCGCGGTCCGGTCGGGTACGGATCCGGGCCCGGACCCCTCCGGCGGGGCAGGGGCGACGGCCGCCCTGCTCGGCGGTGCCGCCGCGCACCGGCTGCTGTGCGCGGCGGCCGGCCTGCCAGACCCGGCCGACGAGGGGGACGACGACCGGTTGCTGCCCGGGCTCCCCGCGGTGCTCCTCGTGGACGCCCGTCCGCCGCGCGCCGAGTACCGCACCTGGGTCGGGCCCCGCCCCCGCGGCGCGGTCCTGGCACCCGCCACCACCCTGCGCGAGGCCCTGCGCCGCGTGGCGGCCCTCGGAGACGAGAGGTGCGGGGTGCTGCCCGACCCCGGCCCGGCGGACCTGCCGCAGCTGCCGGTCCCCCTCGCCTCCTGCACCGCGCCCGGCACCGTCGCGCACCGGCCCGGGGCGACCGTGATCGGCGGCGCCCCGCGGCTGGACCTGGCCCGCCTGGAGGTGTTCTGCGTCGCGGCCGAACTGGCCCTGGGCCGGCCCGGCTCCACCGTGGGCGCCAATCCGGGGCACGCCCGCGGCCGGGCCCTGCGCGCCGAGGTCGCCCGGCGTGCCGGGACGGGCGCGGGGCGGACACCGGTGGACCCGGAGCTGTGGTCCGGACATCCGCAGGCCCGCCACTGGTGGACCACCCTGACGGACCGTCTCGCCGTGCCCGCCCGCCTGCACGTGTTCCGGGCCGCTCCCGGCGAGGAGGTGTACCGGGCCGTCGTCCACCGGACCGGCCCGGACGGATCGACTCCGCTCGGCGACGCCGTCGAGGCGACCCCCGGCGACGCGGCGGCCTGCGCCGCGCTGTCCGCCGTCGCCGCGGTGTCGGCCGCCGCCGCATCCACCGCATCCACCGCCGCCACCGTCGCCGCCGCATCCACCGCCGTCACCGCCGTCACCGACCCGGCGGCGGGCCGCACCCCGGCCGCCGGGGCCGGTGCGGCCGCTGCCGGGCTCGCCGTCGAGGGCGCCCCGGCGGTCGTGTGGGAGGAGCCGGGGTGGACGGGACGGTGGCTCGCCGACACGGCCGGGCGCGAGGGCGCCTTCCAGGCCGCCGCGCTCCGGCTGACCGGACCTCCCCGGCCCGCCCCCGACGGGGAACTCGCCTCCCTGCTGCGGGCGTTCGGATTCACCGTCCTGAACCGCCCGCAGGAGGCACCGTGACCGCCGCGCCGCTGCTCGACGCCGACTCCGCCCTCGCGGCCACCGCCGGAGGGGCCGTGGTGCTGCTGACCCGCTGGAGCCTGGGCCTCGCCGAGGAACTGAGCCGGCATGCCCTGCGCCACCCCGTGGCCCTGGCGCCGGTGCGCTTCGACGGGGCCGTCGCCGTCGTCGGCCCCGTGCTGCGCCCCGGCGCGGCCGCCTGCCTGTGCTGCGCCGAGTACCAGCGACTGGCCACCGCCGGGGGCCGGGTCCCCTGGCGGAGCGGGGAACTCGCGCTGGCCGGCGTACCGTCACCGGCCCTCGCCGAGGCGGCCGTGGCCCTCGCGCGGGAGCTGCTGGACGCCCCCCGGGACGCGGCGGAGGAGGACGGCGCCGTCGTGCACCTGCTCCACCAGGGCCGCGGCACCTGGTCCACCCACCGCGTCCGCCCGGTGGGCGGTTGTACGGTCTGTCACCCGCTGCCCGCCGATTCCCCGGCTGCGGCGGTTCCGCTGCCCTCGGCGCCCCGCCCGCTCCCGGACCCGTACGTCCTGCGCGCCCCCAACCCCCGTACCTCCGCAGACCGGTTGCGGGCGGCCCTGTACGACGAGCGCTTCGGCCCGGTCCGCCGCCTGCTGCGCGCCGAGGACTCCGCCTTCTCCCTGACCGGCGCCTTCGTGACGGACGGCCGGCCCGTCGAGGACGGCGGCTACGGCCGGGCCCGGGACTTCCCCGGCAGCGAACGCATCGCGCTGTTCGAGAGCGCCGAGCGCTACGCGGGGATGCGCCCCACCGGCCGACGCACCGCCCTGCGGGCCCCCTTCGCCGCCCTCGGCCCCGACCGCGCCGTGGACCCGCGACGGCTCGGCCTGCCCGACCCCGCCCACCACGGACACCCGGCCTCGCCGACGGTCCCGTACACGCCCGGCCTCGCCCTCGACTGGGTGCACGGCTGGTCGCTCACCCGGCGGCGGGCCACGGCCGTGCCCGAACACGTCGCGTACTGGGACGTCCCCGGCGGCGCCGACCGAGGCCCGCGCGTGGTGTACGAGTCCTCCAACGGCTGCGGACTGGGCAACAGCGCCGAGGAGGCCGCCCTCTACGGCCTCTTCGAAGTCGCCGAACGCGACGCCTTCCTGATGGCCTGGTACGCGGCCACCCCGCTGCGCCGCGTCGAACCGTCGCCGGACGACCTCGACACGCTCCTGCTCGCCGACCGGGCGGCCGTCGCCGGCTACCGCCTCGTCCTGCTCGACGCCACCAACGACTTCGGCATCCCCGCCGTCGTCGCCGTCTGCCGCTACACCGGCTCCCATCCGGACGCCCCCCGCGCGTTCCTGGCGGCGGGCGCGCACCACGACCCCCGGGCGGCGATCCGGTCGGCGGTGGCCGAGGTCGTCACCAACGTCCTGGAGGCGCCGCAGCGCGCCTCCGCCGCGGGCGGCCCGCGCGATCCGGAGCGGCTGCGGCCCATGCTGGACCGGCCCGAACTGGTCGTCACCCTCGACGACCACGTGGGTCTCAACACGCTCCCCGAGGCGGCCCCCCGCCTGGAGTTCCTCTTCGCCGACACGCCCCGCCTGACCGTCGCGGAGGCCTGGCCGGGGGCGCCCGAGCCGGTCGGTGACCTCTCCGCGCTGCTCGGCGCCACCGTGGACCGGCTGGCGCGGGCCGGGCTGGAGGTGATCGCGGTCGACCAGAGCGAGCCGGGCCTGCGCGCCGGTCTGGGCCTGCACTGCGTGAAGGTCGTCGTCCCCGGCTCGCTGCCGATGACCTTCGGGCACGTCAACCGCCGCACCCGGGGCCTGCCCCGGCTGCTGGAGGTGCCGTACCGGCTGGGCCGCACCCCCCGCCCGCTGCGCCACGAGGACCTCGCGGTCCATCCCCACCCCTTCCCCTGACACCCGAGGACCGAGGACCGCACGTGACGACCACCGACACCTGGCACAGCCACCACCTCTTCCTGCACTCCGGGACCTCCGACACCGACGCCTTCCTGGTCCGCTCCGCGGCCCCGCTCCTGGACGGCCTCGTCGCCTCGGGGGAGGCCGCCCGGTGGTTCTTCATCCGGTACGGGGAGGACGGCCCCCACGTACGGATCCGGGTGCGCGGCCTGAGCGAGCGCGCCGCCGCGGCGCTCCCGCGGGCCCTGGCCGGCGCGGCCGGGGAGGTGCCCGCGGTGCCCGGCCCCTGGCCGTCCCGCCACGGGGAGGTCCGCGCAGTGCCCTACGTGCCCGAGACCGACCGCTACGGCGGGCCGCGCGCGCTGCCGGTCGCCGAGGAGGTGTTCGCGGACTCCACCCGGGCCGTGCTGGACGTCCTGCGGGACCTCCCCGACGAGGGCGCGGACGCGGCCCGGCTGACCCGCGCGGCGGACCTGGCGCACGCGACGGCGTACGCGCTCGGCATGGACCGCCGCACGGCGGCGCGCTGGCTGCGCCGGCACGCCGCGGGCTGGCGCTGGGTCACCGAGACGCCCCTGCTGCCGGGGGCCTCCGTGCACGCCCGGGTCAACGCCGTGCACGCCGCCCAGCGCACCGGCCTGGCCCGGCGCGCCGAAGCCCTGCGGGAGCGGCTCGGTGCCGGTACGGCCGCGCCCTGGCTCACGCGCTGGACGGACCGGGTCCGCGAGGCCGACGCCCGGCTGCGCGCCGCCGAAGGTACGCCGGGGGCCGGGGCGGGCCTTTCCGAGGAGACCGCGGCCTGGGTCTGGGGCTCGCAGCTCCACATGCTGTTCAACCGGCTCGGGGTCACCCCCGACGAGGAGCGCGCGGTGTGCCGGCTGGCCGGCAGGACCCTGCTGGAGACGGACGGGGAGCCCGACTACTTCCCGGCCGGGCACACCGCCGCCGACCTGCAGTACCTGGAGCGCAGCAAGGTCCACATCGGCCGCAACGGGGACGCCGCGGTGCGGCAGGCCCCCGCCCCGGCGCCCCCGCCGGTGTCCCTGCCCGAGACGGCCCTGCCCGCGGCCCCCCTCCCGGAGGTCTCGCTGCGTTCCGTACTGGCCGACCGGTCCTCCCGGCGCGGGCGCCTCACGGGGCCGCTGGACGCCACCGCCCTGGGCTCCCTGCTCTGGCACGCCCTGGCCGAGAGCAGCCGCAGCGTCCAGCCCCTGGCGGACGGCACGCAGCGCCTGCTCGCCCACCGGCCCTACCCGAGCGCGGGGGCCCTGTACACGGCCGGGGTGCGGCTGCTGGTGCTGGACGTGGCGGGCGTCGAGCCGGGCACGTACGCGTGCGTGCCGGAGCGCCGGACCCTGCGCCGGATCGGGCCCGCGCCGACGGCGGACGAGCTCAAGCCGCTGTCGACGTACACCTCCCGCCCCGCGACGGATCCGGACTGGATCGGTGTCGACGAGGTGCCCGTGGTCCTCGGCCTCTACGCGGACCTCGGCGTGCTGCGGCGGCGCTACGGGCTGCGCGCCCTGCGCCTGGCCCTGCTGGAGACGGGCCATCTGGCCCAGACCCTGCTCCTGACGGCCTCGGCGCTGGGCCTGGGCGGCACCACGCTGGGCGGTTTCCACGACGACCTGGCCCACGAGCTCCTCGGCCTGGACGACCTGGAGCAGCCCCTGCAGTACCTGCTGCCACTGGGCCGTCCGGCGCCGCGTACCACCGGATGAGAGCCGGGGCGAATGGCCGTCGGCCAAAACAGATCAGATCAGGTCAACAAGCGCATGGACGGGACCGCAGAAATGATCAAATTTCCTAGGGGTTAGCATATGAGCGCTGCCTAGCTCGAAAGATGGATCTGTGACTGTCAACGAGGACTCGTTCACCAACTGGAAGAACCGCGAAGAGATCGCGGAGTCGATGATCCCGATCATCGGGAAGCTGCACCGCGAGCGGGACGTGACGATCCTGCTGCACAGCCGCTCCCTGGTGAACAAGTCGGTGGTCAGCATCCTCAAGACCCACCGCTTCGCCCGGCAGATCGCCGGCGGGGAGCTCTCGGTCACCGAGACGCTGCCGTTCCTCCTGGCGCTCACCACGCTGGACCTGGGCCCCTCCCAGATCGACATCGGCATGCTCGCCTCGGACTACAAGGCCGACGACCGCGGCCTGTCGGTCGAGGCCTTCACCGCCGAGGCCGTCGCCGGCGCCACCGGTGAGAACAAGATCGAGCGCGGCGCCGGCCGCGACGTCGTCCTCTACGGCTTCGGCCGCATCGGCCGCCTCGTCGCCCGCCTGCTGATCGAGAAGGCCGGCTCCGGCAACGGCCTGCGCCTGCGCGCCATCGTCGTGCGCGGCGGTGGCGAGGCCGACCTCGTCAAGCGCGCCTCGCTGCTGCGCCGCGACTCCATCCACGGCCAGTTCCAGGGCACCATCACCGTGGACGAGGCGACGAGCACGATCGTCGCCAACGGCAACACCATCAAGGTGATCTACGCCAACGACCCGTCCGAGGTCGACTACACGGCGTACGGCATCAAGGACGCCATCCTCATCGACAACACCGGCAAGTGGCGCGACCGCGAGGGGCTCTCCAAGCACCTGCGCCCCGGTATCGACAAGGTCGTCCTGACCGCTCCGGGCAAGGGCGACGTCCCGAACATCGTCCACGGCGTCAACCACGACACCATCAAGCCGGACGAGCAGATCCTGTCCTGCGCCTCCTGCACCACCAACGCGATCGTTCCGCCGCTGAAGGCCATGGACGACGAGTACGGCGTGCTGCGCGGCCACGTGGAGACCGTCCACTCGTTCACGAACGACCAGAACCTGCTGGACAACTACCACAAGGCCGACCGCCGCGGCCGCTCCGCGCCGCTGAACATGGTCATCACCGAGACCGGTGCCGCCTCGGCCGTCGCCAAGGCGCTGCCGGACCTCAAGGCGCCGATCACCGGCAGCTCGATCCGCGTCCCCGTCCCGGACGTCTCGATCGCCATCCTCAGCCTGCGCCTGGGCCGCGAGACCACCCGCGAGGAGGTCCTCGACTACCTCCGCGACGTCTCGCTGCACTCGCCGCTCAAGCGCCAGATCGACTTCACCACGGCCCCCGACGCCGTCTCCATGGACTTCGTCGGCTCGCGCCACTCCTCGATCGTCGACGCCGGCGCCACCAAGGTCGACGGCGACAACGCCATCCTCTACCTCTGGTACGACAACGAGTTCGGCTACTCCTGCCAGGTCATCCGGGTCGTCCAGCACGTCTCGGGCGTCGAGTACCCGACGTACCCGGTCCCGGTCGTCTGATCCGGTCCGCCCTGCGCGCGAAGGCGCCTGCCCCGAGCTCCCGCTCGGGGCAGGCGCCTTTTCCGTGTGCGTGAGAACCATTACATGTTGCCCCGAAATCACCCATTTCGGTCAATCATGGGGGTTCGGTAATCGTCATCTACGGGCTGCTGCCGCGGCCCAGCGCCGACCGCCTGCCGGTCGGCGCGCCAGGGAGTGACATGGCACGCGCGGGCAACAGGACGGGCAACTGGCGGATCGCTCTGCCCCTGGTGGGCGGAGCCGCCGTACTCGGATTGGGCGGCCTGTACGTCACCGGACTCGTGACCGGCGGCGACATCGACCAGGGGACCCGGGTGCGGGGCGTGGACATCGGAGGCATGAGCCGCGCCGAGGCCCGCCAGGCGCTGGACCGGGCGCTGGGACCCGGCGCGGCGGCGCCCGTGGCCATGAAGATCGGCGACCGCGTCGAGAAGGCCGACCCGGCCGCGCTGGGCCTCTCCCTCGACACCGGGGCGACCGTCGACCGGGCCGCCCGCACCGGCCACGACCCGGTCACCGTCATCGGCAGGCTCTTCACCGCGGGCGACCGCGACCGCGACGTCGAGCCCGTGATCCGGGTCGACGAGCCCACCGCCCGGGCCGCCCTCGGACGTCTGGACGAGAGCACCCGCCAGCAGGTCCGCGACGGGTCGATCACCTTCGACAAGGGCGCGGTCAAGGCCGTCGCCGCGCGGCCGGGCATCGACCTGATCGAGGACCGGGCCCTGGACACCCTCCGTGCGGCCTACCTCGCCGGCGCCACAGATCCCGTCGTGATGCCGGTCGAGCGCCGGGAGCCGCACGTCGGGGCCGAGGAGACGAACCGGGCCCTGGAGGCCTTCGCGCGGCCCGCGATGTCCGGGCCGGTGACGGTCGCCGTCGCCGGGCAGCGGATACCCATCACCCCCGCCGTCCTCGGCGAGCACCTCACGATGAACCCGGACGCCCGGGGCCGCCTCGTACCGGCCCTCGACTCCAAGGGCCTGCTCGCCGACCCCGCCGTGGCACGACCCGTGGAGCGGGCCGTACAGGCCCCGCGCGACGCCGTGCTCGGCCTCGACGCCGCCGGCCGCGTGGCCGTGGACACCGACGCCCGCCCGGGCCACCAGGTCACCCAGGCGGCCCTCGGACGCGCCGTCATGCCCCTGCTGACCGGCACGGGCGCCGGCCGCAGCGGCGAGGTCGCCACCGAGGAGGTCCAGCCCGACCTCACCAGCGCCGAGGCCCGGCGGCTCGGGATCAAGGAGAAGGTCTCCTCCTTCACCGTCCAGTTCCCCGCGGCGCCCTACCGCACCACCAACATCGGCCGCGCCGTGGAGCTCATCAACGGCTCCGTCGTCCTGCCGGGCGAGGAGTGGAGCTTCAACCGGACCGTCGGCGAGCGCACGAAGGAGAACGGCTTCGTCGACGGCATCATGATCAACGAAGGCCGGTTCGTGAAGTCGCCCGGCGGCGGGGTCTCCGCCGTCGCCACCACCATGTACAACGCCGCCTTCTTCGGCGGCGTCAAGCTCGTCGAACACGGCGCGCACTCGTTCTACATCGAGCGCTACCCCGAGGGCCGCGAGGCCACCGTCGCCTGGGGCACCCTCGACCTGCGCTGGGTCAACGACACCGGGCACGCCCTCTACGTGCAGGCCCACTCCACCGACACCTCGCTGACCATCACCCTGCTCGGCACCAAGAAGTACGACGAGATCAAGGCGACCAAGGGGCCGCGCACCCAGGTCACCCCGCCCGCCAAGATCACGGGCAGCGGGCCGGCCTGCGAGGTCCAGACCCCGCTGGAGGGCTTCGACGTCCAGGTCGGACGCGACTTCGTCCAGGGCGGGCGCACGGTCCGGCACGAGGACTTCAAGACCCACTACACCCCGCGCGACGAGGTCACCTGCGACCCGCAGACCCCGGCGGCCACCCCGGCCACCCCGGCCGCGCCCACCTCGCAGGCCCCGTCCACCACGGCCCTCGCCGCGGCCTCCGCCCCCCGGTAGGAGCGCCACGCACCGGGCCGGGCCCGCACGCGCCGCGACACGGCGCGTGACCGGCGGGACGCATTTCGCGCCCGCCGGGGGCCGCGGCCATCCGGAAGTGCTACAACTGGGTGCGTGACCCTTCCTCGCCGCCACCCGCGCCGGGCACGTCGGTGCGGTCACCCGTAGGCAAGCGCTTCCGGAGCGTCGCCGGACAGGTATTCGTCCTTCAGGTGGCGATCGTGGTGTTGCTCGCGACCGGAGCGCTCATCGCCCTGCTGCTCCAGTCGCGCCACGACGTCGACCGGGAGGCGCGCAACCGGTCCGTCGCCGTCGCGGAAACCTTTGCCCACTCCCTCGGGCTCCAGGGGGCCCTGAAGACCCCCCACCCGTCCACGATCCTGCAGCCCCTCGCGGAGTCCACGCGCAAGGACGCCGGCGTCGACTTCATCGTCGTGATGGACACCAACGGCATCCGCTACTCCCACCCCAAACCGGACCGCATCGGCAAACGCTTCGTCGGCACCATCGCGCCCTCCCTCGCCGGGCACACCTACACCGAGAGCGTCAACGGCCCGCTCGGCCGGGAGATCCAGGCCGTGGTCCCGGTCAAGGCCGCCGACGGCAAGGTCGTCGGCCTGGTGTCGGCGGGCCTGACCGTCAAGAACGTGAGCGGGGTCGTCGACCGCCAGCTCCCCGTCATCCTCCTCGCCATCGCGACCGGCCTGGCCCTGGCCACCGGCGGTACGGCCCTGATCAGCAGACGGCTGCGCCGCCAGACCCACGGCCTCGGCACGCACGAGATGACCCGGATGTACGAACACCACGACGCGGTGCTCCACGCCGTCCGCGAGGGCGTTGTGATCACCGACGGCGACGGGCGGCTGCTGCTGGCCAACGACGAGGCCAAACGGCTCCTCGGGCTGCCGGAGGGCGCCGAGGGGCGCTACATCGGCGACGTCCCCGGTCTGGACCGCCGGATGTCCGACCTGCTGCTGTCCGGCCGGGTGGCCACCGACGAGGTACTGGAGGCCGGTGACCGGCTGCTCGTCGTCAACCAGCGCCCCACCCACACCCGGGGCCGGGCCGAGGGCAGCGCGGTCACCATCCGCGACTCCACCGAGATGCGGATCCTCACCAGCCGGGCCGAGACCGCCCGCAGGCGCCTCAAACTGCTCTACGACGCGGGCGTCGACATCGGCACCACCCTCGACGTGGTCCGCACGGCCGAGGAACTCGCCGCCGTCGCCGTCCCCCGCTTCGCGGACTACGTCACGGTCGACCTCGCCGACGCCGTGCTCGACGGCGACGAACCCGGCCCGGGGGCCGACATGCGGCGCACGGCGGTCAGCGGCATCCGCTCCGACCACCCCCTCTACCCCCGCGGCCGGCTGATCGACTTCCTGCCCTCCACCCCACAGGCGCGCGGCTACGGCACCGGAGAGGCGGAGCTCGTGCCCGACCTCTCCGACGCGCCCGGCTGGCACGCCCAGGACCCGCCGCGCGCCGAGGCCATCATCGACTTCGGGATCCACTCGCTGATCGCGGCCCCCCTCACCGCCCGTGGCGTCGTCCTGGGAGTGGTCAACTTCTGGCGCTCCCGCAAGCCCGAGCCCTTCGACGACGACGAGCTGTCCCTGGCCGAGGAACTCGTCGCCCGCGCGGCCGTCAGCATGGACAACGCCCGCCGCTACACCCGTGAACACGCCCTCGCCGTGACCCTCCAGACCAGCCTGCTGCCCCGCGCCCTGCCCGAGCAGAGCGCCGTCGACGTGGCGCACTTCTACCTGCCCGCGCAGTCGGGGGTGGGCGGGGACTGGTTCGACGTGATCCCGCTGTCCGGCAGCCGCGTCGCCCTCGTCGTCGGGGACGTCGTCGGCCACGGCCTGCACGCGGCGGCCACCATGGGCCGCCTGCGCACGGCGGTCCACAACTTCTCCTCCCTCGACCTGCCGCCCGAGGAGATCCTCGCCCGCCTGGACGACCTCGTGCAGCGCATCGACCACGACGCGGACGACGCCGCCGACCCGGGCGGCGGCGTACTCGGCGCGACCTGTCTGTACGCCGTCTACGACCCGGTGTCCCGGCTGTGCACGGTGGCGCGGGCCGGGCACCTGCCGCCCCTCCTGGTCGCCCCCGACGGCCGGACCGAGTTCGTGGAGCTGCCGGCCGGGCCCCCGCTCGGACTGGGCGGGATGCCCTTCGAGACCGCCGAGCTGCACCTCGCGGAGGGCAGCCAGCTGGTCCTGTACACCGACGGGCTCGTCGAGGAGCGGACCAGGGACATCGGCGAGGGGCTGGAGCTGCTGCGCGCCGCCCTCAGCCATCCGGACCGGGACCCGCAGGAGAGCTGCCGGGCCGTCCTCGACCGGCTGCTGCCGGCCCGCCCGACCGACGACGTGGCCCTGCTCATCGCGCGCACGCGCACCCTCGGCGCCGACCGCGTCGCCCAGTGGGAGGTGCCGTTCGAGCCGAGCGAGGTGGGCACCGTACGCAACGCCGCCGCCCGCCAGCTCGACGCGTGGGGCCTGTCCGAGCTGGGCTTCTCCACGGAACTGATCCTCAGCGAGCTGATCACCAACGCCCTGCGGCACGGCTCCGGGCCGGTGCGCGTGCGGCTCCTGTACGACCACGCCCTGACCTGCGAGGTGTGGGACGGCAGCAGCACCGCCCCGCACCTGCGCTACGCCGCCACCACCGACGAGGGCGGACGGGGACTCTTCCTCGTGGCCCAGCTCAGCGAACACTGGGGGACCCGCTACACCCCGGAGGGCAAGGTCATCTGGGCGGAACAGTCCCTTCCCGGCGCCCCCGGAAGCCCGCCCGACACCGCGGAATCCGCACTCGCCGCCTTCCTGGACGTGGAACCCCTCTGAAACCGGACGGGCCCGAAACCGGTGAGACCGGGATCGGCGGGTAGACGCCGGGAGTCACACCCCGGCGGATCGCATCTCGCACCGCCTCCCTACCGGAAGACGAGGGACACCATGATCGCCATCGGACTGATCCTCCTGCTCATCGGCTTCCTGACCGGCATCTCCATCCTGTGGACCCTGGGGATCATCCTGCTCGTGGTGGGTGCGGTGCTGTGGATCCTCGGTTCGGTCGGACACGCGGTCGGCGGCCGGCGCCACTACTGGTGACCCGCGGAGAGGCCCGCCGTGTCCAGGGCCGCCCCGGCCTGCGCGGCCAGCGCGACCGCCACCAGGCGGTCCTGCTCCGCGGGCAGCGGGCGGCCGGGCGGCGGGTCGAGGAGGTAGCGCCCGTAGTAGTGGCCGCCGCCGACCACCCGCAGCTCGGTTTCGCCGTCCGGCCAGTTCGCGTACTCCGTCACCCGGTCCCCGCGGCGCCACCACACGCCGCCGTCGTGTTCCAGCCGCGGCAGGTGCCCCATCAGGGTCCCGTACTCGAAGCGGCAGCCGCGCAGCCCCAACAGGCCGGTCAGCTCCCGGCCCACGTACTGGACCGCCGTGTCCGGGAAGCCGCCGAACTCGGCCAGCCGGGCGGACCGCCGCAGGCTCGACAGCTGTGCGGCGTCCGTCGCCACGGCCGAGCGCAGCCGGCGCCCGCGCACCGCCAGCTGCGAGACGATCAGGCCCACGGCCAGCAGCAGCGCCGCCGTCACGACGTCCGCGTGGCCCGTGATGACGAACCGCCCGTAGGGCGCGGTGAGGAAGAAGTCGAACCAGGCGGCCGCCGAGAGGGCGGCCACCGCCCCCGCCGCGCGCGTCCCGGCGGCGGCGACCGCGACCACCGCGACGACCAGCACCAGAGCCGCGTTCGTCGGCGACAGATCGCCGCGCAGCGGTGTCAGCGCCAGCGCTACGAGGAAGGGGACCACCAGCGCCGCGAGCAGGGCGGCGGGGTCGCGGAGTCGGTACCCGGACATGTCGTGCCTCCTGTTCGCCCGCCCTCCCGGCCCCCATTCCATCCTGCCCTCGCCGGCGCGGCGGGCCACCCGCGCCGCCGTCAAGGGCGCGTGAAGACGGGCGGCGCGGCCGTAGGGAACGCGCCAAGAGCCCCGGCCCGCCGGTTGTCCACAGGCTCCCGCCTGTGGGGCAGGGGTGTCGGCGGCTGCCGATAGGCTTCGTGGATGGCCCTTACGGACGCTTCCCCCGAGACCTCCCCTGCGCTGGAGGTGCTGCACCGCGTCTTCGGATACGGATCCTTCCGCGGTGAGCAGCAGGAGATCATCGAGCAGGTCGTCGGCGGCGGTGACGCACTCGTGCTGATGCCGACCGGCGGCGGCAAGTCGCTCTGCTACCAGATCCCCGCCCTCGTCAGAGAAGGCACGGGCGTCGTGATCTCGCCGCTCATCGCCCTGATGCAGGACCAGGTGAACGCGCTCACCGCACTCGGGGTGCGGGCCGGATTCCTCAACTCGACGCAGGACCCGTACGAGCGGCAGGCCGTCGAGCAGGCCTTCCTCGCCGACGAGCTGGACCTGCTGTACCTGGCTCCCGAGCGGCTGCGCACCGAGGGCACCCAGCGGCTCCTGGACCGGGGCCGGGTCTCCCTCTTCGCGATCGACGAGGCCCACTGCGTCGCCCAGTGGGGCCACGACTTCCGGCCCGACTACCTCGCGCTGTCGATGCTGCACGAGCGGTGGCCGAAGGTGCCCCGGATCGCGCTCACCGCGACGGCCACCCGTGCCACCCACGCCGAGATCGTGGCCCGCCTGGGCCTGGACGAGGCCCGGCACTTCGTCGCCAGCTTCGACCGGCCGAACATCCAGTACCGCATCGCCCCCAAGAACAACCCGCTCAAGCAGCTGCTGGAGCTGATCAGGACGGAGCACGAGGGGGACGCGGGAGTCGTCTACTGCCTCTCCCGGGCCTCGGTGGAGAAGACGGCGGCCTTCCTGGTGGAGCAGGGCGTCGAGGCCGTCGCCTACCACGCGGGCATGGACTCCCGGGCGCGCGCCGCGAACCAGGCGCGCTTCCTGCGGGAGGACGGGATCGTGGTCGTGGCGACGATCGCCTTCGGCATGGGCATCGACAAGCCCGACGTGCGCTTCGTCGCCCACCTCGACCTGCCGAAGTCCGTCGAGGGCTACTACCAGGAGACCGGCCGCGCCGGCCGTGACGGGGAACCGGCCACGGCGTGGCTGGCGTACGGCCTGCAGGACGTGGTCCAGCAGCGCAAGCTGATCGAGGGCTCCGAGGGCGACGAGGCGCACCGCCGTTCGCTCGGCATGCACCTGGACGCCATGCTCGCCCTGTGCGAGACGGTCGACTGCCGGCGCGTGCGGCTGCTGGAGTACTTCGGGCAGCCGGGCGAGCCCTGCGGGAACTGCGACACCTGCCTGACGCCCGCCGAGTCCTGGGACGGGACGGTCGCGGCGCAGAAACTGCTGTCCACGGTGTGGCGGCTGGCGAAGGAACGGCGCCAGAAGTTCGGCGCCGGGCAGATCATCGACATCCTCCAGGGCAAGAAGACGGCCAAGGTCATCCAGTTCGACCACGACGGGCTGTCGGTGTTCGGGGTCGGGGCCGACCTGAGCACCGCCGAGTGGCGCGGCGTGGTCCGCCAGCTCCTGGCGCAGCGGCTGCTGGCCGTCGAGGGCGACTACGGCACGCTGGTCCTCACGGACGAGAGCGGCGAGGTCCTGGGAGGCCGCCGCAGCGTCCCGCTGCGCAAGGAGAAGGCAGTCGCCGCCCCTTCCCGCAAGGAGTCCGGCGCGCGCTCCGGGAAGGGCGCCCGCGTACCGGTCGACCTGCCCGCCGCGGCCGAACCGGTGTTCCTGGCCCTGCGGACCTGGCGGGCCGCGACGGCGCGCGAGCAGGGCGTACCGGCGTACGTGGTCTTCCACGACGCGACCCTGCGCGAGATCGCGACGCGGCTGCCGGCCACCGTGGAGGAACTGGGCACGGTCGGCGGAGTCGGCGAGGCCAAGCTCACCAAGTACGCGGAGGGGGTCCTCGCCACCCTCGCGGAATGCGCCGGCACCGGCACTGCCACCGGCACTGCCCCCGGCCCCGCCGCCGCCCCGCCTCCGGCCGAGCCGGCGCCCCGGTCGTCGGCACCCGACGCCGACGAGCCGCCCTTCGACCTGGACGACGAGATGGACCCGCCCTGGGACGAGGACTGGCAGTAGGGGCGGGCCCGGCCTCCGGGGTCATGGTCCCGGGGCCCGGCCGCCCGTGCCGTCCGGCCGCCCCACCACGGACGTGCCGCGCACGGTGACCGCTCGTACGCTGAAGTGGATCCCCGTCGGCGTCGGCGTCCGCGTCTCCGGGAAGTCGGCCCGCCCGGGTCGCACCGGCCGGGCATCCGGGCGGTGCGCGGTGGAGCGGCGGGAGGTAGCCCCCATGAACAGGCGCTGGGCGGCGCGTCTGGCCCTGACGGCGGGCGTGGCGGCGGTCGTGGTGCTGGTCGTCTTCGCCGGGCTCGCGAGCCTCCTGCTCATGGGAGCCGCGTGGGCGGGTCTGGTACTGACCGCTGCCGGTGCCTGGTGGATGCTCACCCACACCGGCTGGATCAGGGCACTGGCCTTGGTGCTCATGGTCGCCGCGCCGCTCACCGTCCTGGTCCTGTACGCCTCCGCCGACCTGCTGTGGGTCGTGCTGGTCTCGCTCGGCCTGTGGGCGCTGGCCGTCTTCGCCGGCCGGACCGCGCTGACCGAGGACTCCCCGCCGGGCATGCCGGAGCGGCCCGTCGGCCCGGTCGGGCGCCCGTTCCTCATCATGAATCCGCGCTCCGGCGGCGGGAAGGTCGAGAAGTTCCGGCTCGCCGAGCGGGCCAGGGCCCTGGGGGCGGAGGTCGTCGTCCTGGATCCGGACCGGCACGAGGACGTGGCCGCGCTCGCCCGGCGGGCCGTCGAGGCCGGGGCCGACCTCCTCGGCGTCGCCGGCGGCGACGGTACGCAGGCCCTGGTCGCCGACGTGGCGGCGGAGCACGGCCTCCCCTTCATGGTGATCAGCGCGGGCACCCGCAACCACTTCGCCATGGACCTGGGCCTGGACCGGCAGGACCCGTCCACCTGCCTGGAGGCGCTGACCGACGCGGTGGAACTGCGCATCGACCTCGGACGCATCCACGCCGGAGAGCCCGAGGCCGGGAGTCCGGGGCGCGTCTTCATCAACAACGCCTCGTTCGGCGTGTACGCGGAAGTCGTCCAGAGTCCCGCCTACCGCGACGACAAGGCCCGCACCATCCTGGAGATGCTCCCCGACCTGTTGACCCACCAGAGCGGCGCCCGGCTGAGCGTCCGTGCCGGCCCGCTGACCACGGACGGACCCCAGGCCGTACTGGTGAGCAACAACCCCTACCAGAGGGGCGACTCGGCGGGTCTGGGACGTCGGGAGCGGCTGGACTCCGGCGAGCTCGGCGTGTTGTGCGTGGAGGTCGCCAACGCCGCCGAGGCCACGCAGCTCCTGCTGCGCGGCAGCCAGGGCCGGGGACTGACCGAGACCACCGCCCGCGAGGTCGTCGTGGACAGCGACGCTCCCGCCGTCGCGGTCGGCGTCGACGGCGAGGCCCTCTCGCTGCCCACCCCGGTGCGCTGCCGCATCGAACCCGGCGCCCTGCGCGTGCGGGTGCCCCGCAACCGGCCCGGCGTGCCGCGCACCGCGCCGCCGCTGGACTGGCGGCGGGTACGGCGCCTGGCCCTGACGATGGGGCGCGTCGCGGCGGGACGGCACGGCGCCTGATCCACCCGGAGCGCGGTCACCGCCCGTCGGCGGGCGGCTCCCACTCGGCTCCGGTCTCCCGACGGAAGGCCTCGACGGCGGCCTCCACGGTGGGGAAGAAGTGCCGGGGGTCGATGGTGCGGGTGAGTTCGTACCGTTCGATCTTGCGCCGTACCGGGTCCTTGAGCTCGGCGAAGACGAGGTGCACGCGGTCCGCGTTGAGCGTCTCGTCGAGCTCCTCCAGGACATCGGCCGCGGTGGTGTCCACATCGGTCATGGGCTCCGCCGCGACCACGATCCAGCTCGGCCGCGGTTCCGTCTCCGCCAGCCGCCTGATCTCGTCGCGGAAGGCCTTGGCGTTGGCGAAGAGGAGCGGTGCGTCGAAGCGGTAGATCACCAGGCCCGGCAGCTGCCGGGCCCGGGGGTAGGAACGGATGTCGTGGAACCCCTCCAGGTCCGGCACCCGCCCCAGCACGGTGTGGTACGGCCACCACGTCTGCCGGAAGACGTTCAGGACGGACAGGGCCACGGCGATCGCGATGCCGGGCAGCACACCGAGCAGGGCCACGCCGACGAACGCGGCGCAGCACAGCAGGAAGTCCGTCCGGCGCTGGCGCCACAGCCGTACGGCTCCGGCGACGTCGGCCAGGGACAGCGACGCGGTGATGACCACGGCGGCGAGGGCCGGCTGGGGGAGGTTGCGGAACAGGCCCGGGGCCAGCACCAGCATGAGGACGATGAGCACCGCACCGACGACCCCGGTGAGCTGGCTCCTGGCCCCCGCGCGCTCCGCCACCGCCGTACGGGAGCCGCTCGTGCTGACGGGGAAGCCCTGGAAGAGACCGGCCGCGAGGTTGGCGACACCGATCCCCACCATCTCCTGGTTGCCGCGGACCTCCTGGCCCGTGCGGGCCGCGAACGCCGACGCGTTGGAGATCGTGTCGGCCAGGGACACCAGGGCGATGCCCAGCGCACCGCCCAGCAGCAGCGTCAGGTCGCCGATCCGCACGTCCGGGATGGTGAACGGGGGGAAGCCCTCGGGCAGTACCCCCACCAGACCGACGCCGCGCCCGCCCAGGTCGAAGGTGGTGGCCGCGGCGATCGCCAGGACCACCATCACGAGCACCGCGGGGACCTTCGGCAGCAGCCGCTGCAGGACCAGGATCACGACGATCCCCCCGCAGCCGACCGCCGCGGCGGCCGGCACCACGTCCCCGCCGACGACTCCCTGCACGAAGCCGGCGAACTCGCCGAGCAGGTCGTCCGCCTCGACCTTGAAGCCGAGCAGCTTGGGCAGTTGACCGATCAGAATGGTCAGCGCCAGACCGTTCATGTAGCCGATCATCGTCGGCTTGGAGATCAGGTCGGCGATGAACCCGAGCTTCGCCACCGAGGCCAGGATCATGACGGCCGCCACCATGAGCGCGAGCACCGACGCCAGGGCGACGGCCCGCGCGGGGTCCCCGTCCGCCGCCACCAGGGGCAGCACGGTCGCCGCGATCATCGGCCCCAGCGAGGAGTCCGGGCCCAGCACCAGGATCCGGGACGGCCCGCACACCGCGTACCCGAGCAGGCACAGCACCGTCGTGTACAGGCCGGTGATCGGCGGCAGGCCCGCCAGCTCCGCGTACGCCATGCCCTGCGGCACCAGCAGCGTGGTCAGGACGACCCCGGCCACCAGGTCCTTGACCAGCCACTCCTTCCGGTAGGACGACGCCGCACGCACTCCGGGAACGGCCCGCAGACGGGTGGCGAGCCGCCCGCGCATCAGGTGCCCCGGGTCATCCGGCGGGCCAGGAGCTTGCCCAGCTCCCACAGGAGCAGGAGCACGAGGGCGGCCAGCAGCGCACTGCCGAACTGCCGTGCGTCGATCTCGGTCGTGCCGAGGAGGCGGCGGAAGCCGTCCATCTGCGTCACCAGCACCGCGAGTACGAACTGGGCCAGCGCCACCCAGTTCATCTGCTTGCTGTCGAAGGTGGACGGGGTCAGCACCGACTCCGTCTCGCTGCGGCACTCGAACGCCGCCACGATCAGACACAGCGCGAAGGCGGTGAACGCGACGGACTGGCCGGTCCCGGCGCCGTCGGAGGAGCTCCGGCCGAGCTGGGTGAGACCGAGCAGGAGGACGGTGATCGCCAGGCCGCCCAGTCCCACCGTCACCAGTACGGGCCGCGTCAGCACCGACTCCCCGCGCGGACGCGGCCTGCGGAGCATCAGCCCGGGGCTCTCCCGGTCGAAGCCCAGCGCGAAGCCGAAGGAGGCGTTGACCACGAAGTGGATCCACAGCACCTGCGGGGGAGTGAAGGGCTCACCGGCCGCGATGTTGAAGACCGTGGCCCCGAGGAAGGTCAGGACGAAGGTGACCAGCAGGAGCAGCACGAACCGGATGTACTTGGTGAGGTTGTCGTAGATCCTGCGGCCCTGCTCCACCGCGTAGACGATCGTGGCGAAGTTGTCGTCGGAGAGGATCATGCGTCCGGCGTTCTTCGCCACGTCCGTGCCGCTGCCCATGGCGATGCCGATGTCGGCGGCCTTGATGGCCGGGGCGTCGTTGACCCCGTCCCCGGTCATCGCCACGACCTCGCCCTTCTTCTTGAGCGTGTCGGCGAGCAGCACCTTGTGCTCGGGGGCGACGCGCCCCACCACACCGATGTCGTCGATCCGGGCGAGCTGCTCCTCCTCGCTCATGGCCGCGAAGTCGGCGCCGAGGACGGCCTCGCCGGGGATGCCGAGCTGCCGGGCGATCGCCGCGCCGGTGGTGACGTCGTCACCGGTCACCATGCGGACCCGGATGTGCCCGGCCCGGGCGCCGGCCACGGCCGCCCTGGCCTCCTCGCGGGGCGGGTCGACCATGGCGACGAGGCTGGTCATCCGCAGCTCGGTGACGTACGCGAGCAGGTCGCCCTCCGGGTCGAAGGCGGCCGGGTCCAGGTCACGGGTGGCCCCGGCCATCACCCGGTAGCCCTCGGAGCCCATCCGCTCGGTCTGCGCCTCGGCGCGCGCCGCCAGTTCGGCGTCCCACGGCCTGGACCCGTCCGCCGCGAGCGCGGTGGCGGCCCGTGCCACCATCGCGGGGACGGCACCCTTGACGAAGCACCGGACGACCTCCCGCCCGGAGGTGTCGACCGCCGCGTTGAAGGTGGCCATCAGCTTGTAGCCGGGGTCGAACGGCAGCGTGGCCAGCCGGGGGAGCCGCTCCCTGGTGCCCTCGATGTCCAGTCCGGCCTTGTGCGCGAGCACCAGCAGCGCGCCCTCGGTGGGATCGCCCACCACCCGGCCGTCCACCAGTTTCGCGTCGCTGGCCACCAGGTAGGGCAGGATCGCGTCCTCGATGTCCGGGGCGGAGCCCGCGGCGTGGTGGACCTTCCCCGCGAGCTCGTAGCCCGTGCCCGAGACGCTGTACCGGTCGGTGGGGGTCACCACCTCCACGGCGGTCATCTGGTTCATCGTCAGAGTGCCGGTCTTGTCCGAGTTGATCGCCGACGTGAACGCCAGCGTCTCGACCGACGGCAGTTCCTTGACGATGGCGTTGCGCTCCGCCAGGTTGAGGCTGCCGACGGACAGGATGGCCTGGGTCACGGTGGGCAGGGCCTCGGGGATGGCGGCGATGGCCAGCGAGACCGCGCTGACGAACAGGACGTCCCAGGCCTGGTCCCGCTGCCGCCCGAGGGCGAACATCACGATCATGGTGAGGCCGGCCGCCGCCGTGATCCACAGGGTCAGGGTGTCGAGCTCCTTGGTCAGCGGCGGCACCTCCTTCTCGGTGGCCGACAGCATTCCGGAGATCTTGCCGAGCTCGGTGGCGGCGCCGGTCGCCGTGACCACGACCACGCCGCTGCCGTGGGTGACCGGGGTGTTCATGAACGCCATGTTGGTCTGGTCACCGGGCGCCGGGAGCGGGCCCGTGAGCGTACCGGCGTCCTTCGCGGCGGGAACGCTCTCGCCCGTCAGTGCCGACTCGTCGATCTGCAGGGCGCTGGCCCTGACGATGCGCCCGTCCGCCGCCACCTGGTCCCCCGCGGCGATGAGCACGACGTCGCCGACGACGAGCTCTTCGGCGGGGATCTCGGCCTCCGTTCCGTCCCTGCGCACCCTGGCCGTGGCCTTCATCATCGACTGCAGCGCGTTCATCGCGCTCTCGGCCTTGCCCTCCTGACGCAGGCCGATGATCGCGTTCAGCAGGGTCAGGAAGATCAGCAGGACGCCGGTGGTCCACTGCTGGATGAGGAGCGAGACGACCGCGGCGGCCACGAGGACGATCTGCATGTAGCTGCGGTACTGCCGCAGGAACCGCAGCCAGGTCGGGGTGCGCTTCTCCTGGGGCAGCGCGTTCGGGCCGTGGGCGGCCAGCAGGTCCGCCGCCCGCGCGCCGGAGAGGCCGACCGCGGGATCGACGTCGAACGCCGCCGCGACCTCCTCGGGGGCCCGCGTGTACCAGAGATCCTGCGGAGCGCGGGGCTCTCGTCCCACGGAATCCGACCGCACTGTCATCGTCGCCTCCGATTCGTGGCCGGGGAAGCGTCACGTCCGGGCACGTCGCGTGCCGGTCCGACGGGTCCTAGCCGCGTTTCCCCTTCTTTCCCTTCCTCCCCTTCTCCCGCCGCCCGCCGCTCCGGCCGGCCGACGGGTGGGCGGCGGCGTACGGATCGGCCGGAACACCGGCGGGGGCCTCCTGCTCCAGCTCCCGTCTGGTGACGAGCAGCTCCTTGCGCGCCTCTTCCCCCACATCGGGGAACCGGGGGTCGATGTCCATCAGGGTGTGGGCGAGGACCGCCGCCGCGCAGATCCGCGCGAACCACTTCCGGTCCGCCGGTACGACGTACCACGGCGCCCACTTCGTACTCGTGGCCGACAGCATCTCGGAGAACGCCTCCTGGTACTCGTCCCAGTGGCGGCGCTCCCGTACGTCGGCCGCGGAGAACTTCCAGTTCTTCTCCGGCAGGTCGATCCTTTTCAGGAAGCGGGTGCGCTGCTCCTCCTTGGACAGGTTCAGGAAGATCTTCACCACTTTGAACCCGTTGTCGGTGAGGTAGCGCTCCCACTGGTTGATCTCCCGGTAGCGCCGGTCCCACAGGTCCGGCCCGAACGGTTCGTCCGGCAGCTTCTGCCGGGCGAGGACCTCGGGGTGGACCCGGACCACGAGGACCTCCTCGTAGTGGGAACGGTTGAAGATGGCGATCTCGCCGCGACCGGGCAGCCGCCGGGCGTAGCGCCACAGGTAGTCGTGGTCGAGTTCCTCGCTGGAGGGCACCTTGAAGCCGCTGACGCTCACGCCCTGGGGGTTGACGCCGCTCATCACGTGGCGGATCGTCCCGTCCTTGCCGCCGGCGTCCAGCGCCTGGAGGCACAGCAGCACGCCGAACGTGTCCTGGGCGGCCAGCCGCTCCTGGTATTCGGCCAGCAGCGATACCCCGGTCCGCAGCAGTTCGATCCCGTCCCGCTTCTTCAGACCGGCCTTGTAACGGGGGTCGAAGTCCCGGTCCAGACGTACTTCCGACCCCGGTTTCACCCTCAGGGGCCTGATGAATTCGGCGATGCGTGCGGCTCTGTCGTCCGCCATCAGCTTCCACCCCTTCGCTGGTCCTGGGCGAGCACGGCGCGTTGCGGGAACGGGGCGGGTAACGGCCGGGGGAGCGTCGGATCCCTCCGCGCCGGTTCCGGGGCGACCGCCCCGCCGCCGTCTGCGCCATCGTCGGGGGCGGCGCGGCACGCGGCGTCGAGCGTCCTGCGGGACCGGCGTTCGACCAGGATCGGGATGTAGGCCCTGACCCTGGCCCGGTGGAACGAGTCGTACGCGGCCCCGACCGCCGCTTCGACGGTGAGCGCGTCCAGCGTCGGGTAGGAGGCCTTCAAGCGTGCCACCAGGTTCCGTACGGTCGTCCGTTCGTCCGGCCGTCCGGGCGGGGGAGGGGCCGGCGGGGTGACGGGGCCGGCGCTCTCCACGGGCCCGGCAGGGCCGCTCCAGCCCTCGGCGGGACGGTGTCCGCCGGCTCGGGGAGCCCGTTCTCCGACCGTCATGGCCGCTGCACCGCTTCCATGGCCCGTGGCCTCCCGACCGCGCAAGCACGCGTCCCGCCGTCGACACGAGGAGGATCCTCAGCGCTCATTGTGTGCTCGCCCCGCCAAGATCGCCCCCCGGGCGGCCGGGAGCCCCGCCGGCCGACGGGGCTCCCGGGTGGTCGTGGGTCACTGCCGCGCGAAGTGTTTCCTGAGCCAGGTGAGCAGGGTCGCGAACGCGGGGGTCATGGCGCCGTCCGACTGTTCGAGGACGGTCGCGCGGTCGCCCTCCTCCACCGTGATCGTGTAGCTCATCGCGTCCCGGGCACGGCCGTCCGGTTCCTCCCCGGGCGTCGAGTCGGCCGCCGCCACCAGGCGGGCCAGTTCGGCCGCGGCGTCCTCGGGCAGGGTGACCGTGTCCAGCACCAGGGGCGGGCGGCGGAGGTTGGTCACCGCCGCCAGCCCGCCGTATGTCTCCAGGGACACCTTCACCTGCTGGTCTTCATCGCGGTGACCTCTTTCGCCAGCCCCGTGACCTTGTCGGTGAGTGTCCCGACCTGCCGGCTGAGGGCCGCCAGTCCGTCGTCCTGGGCCGCTCCGCCGTGTCCGTTGCCGCTCGCGCGGCCGCTCCCGCTGACCGCGAAACTGCGCACCCGGGCCACTCCGGTCGGGACGCCCCTGATCGGGACTTCCACTTCCTGCCAGGCCGACAGCACCGCCGACTGCTCGGGGCTGCCGGTGCCGAACAGTTCCCCGGCCTTCTGGAACGTGGTGCTCGCGAAATCCTCGAACTGGTCATGGGCGCCGGTGGCCTTGAGCGATGCGTACCAGATGCTGCCGGAGGCCTCCCAGGCGAATCCGCCGATGTGCGAGGCCGTCAGGAAGAACGCCCTGTTGGGGATTCCGGAGTTGATGTGCACCCCGGCGAAGTCTCCGGGCTTGGTGTCGGGCAGGTGGACGAGCCTGCTCATGCGGTCGGGTTGGGGGTCCTTTCCGAACTGGGGATTGTTGTACGCGTGCCCCGGGTCCTTCATCGACCGCAGGGCGTCGCCGGCGATTCCCGGGGTCCATATGTCGGCCCCGATCAGCCAGTCCGCCTCGTCGGCCGACTGCTTCAGCGACCACTGCTTGGCCAGCGATCCGAAGACGTCCGACATCGACTCGTTCAGTGCCCCGGACTGACCGTGGTACACGAGCCCCGCGGTGTGGTCGGTGACTCCGTGCGTCAACTCGTGGCCGATCACTTCGGAGGATCCGGTGAGGTTGCTGAACTCCATGCCGTCCCCGTCGCCGAACAGCATCTCCTGTCCGTCCCAGTACGCGTTGTCGACCTGGAAACCGAAGTGGACGAATCCGTTCAGGCGCATGCCCCTGTCGTCGATCGAATTGCGATGGAACACTTCCTTGTAGAAATCGCGCGTCATGCCGAGTGCGTCGAACGCGCGGTTGACGGCCTGGTCCGAGGACTGCGGACCGTCCTCCGTCCTGGCCAGGACTGCGCCGGAGAGGACTTCCTCCTGCTCGCAGTCGAAGACGGTGCGCCGTCCGTTGCCGGGGGCGGCCGCGCCCGCGAAGGACGCCCTGACCGTCCGCTCACCGTGCAGGCGGGCGGTGATCAGCAGGCTGTCCAGGGCGGCTCGGCGCACCTCGCTGTCCTCGCTCTTGAGGAGCTTTTCGAGGATGTACGGCGGAACGATGCAGTTGATGGGTCGGGTCCTGCTCATAGGACACCTCCTGAGAGAGAGGACCGACGGTTGAGCCTTCATCAATGCGACCGCGCGCTCGGCTGATCACGGGTCACCGGTCGTCGCGGACCGGGTGACGGGAGCCTCCGCCGGATGCGGGGCCACGGAAGGGGCGAAGGGGTGTTCATGTCGACGTTCAACCATCAATCCGTCAACATGTGGACGGTACTTCGACGTTCAACATGGCCGATCGCGGACGGACCGCGGACATCCGCTGCTGTGGAAGCGGCGGGAGGAGCGTCGGCGCCGACCAACCCGGTTTCCGGCGGCGCAGTCACGCTGACAACACCAGTCTCCTGCGGTCCGTAGCGACCGGCAAACGCAACACGAGGGACGACCGTTGCTCCGGAGGGCCTTCGGGCGGGCGTCCGTCGGGACGGGGGCCGGCAGGCCGGGCGGTCAGGCCGCGGGCTTGCCGGGCTGGTCGTGGGTGGAGCAGTGGATGCCGCCGCCGCCCGAGGCGATGGTGTCGATCGGGATCGCCACGACGTCCCGCTTGGGGAAGTGCTCCCGCAGGATGCCGCGGGCCCGGTCGTCGGCCTGGCGGTCACCGAACTCGGGCATGAACACCGCGTCGTTGGCGATGTAGAAATTGGCGTAGGTGGAGACGAAGTCGTCGCCCCGCCCCGTGATCCTGTCCAGGTCGGGCTGGGGCAGGTCGATGATCTCGAAGCGTCGGCCGCGGGCGTCCGTCGCCCGGGACAGGACGGACTTCGCCTGGTCGGCGGAGCGGGACCAGGAGTCCGGCGGGGTGGAGGGGTGCGCGCGGTCCAGCAGGACGACACCGGGGGCGGTGAAGCGCACGAGGCTGTCCACGTGGGCGTCGGTGATGTCCTCGCCGCGCACGCCGGCCAGCCAGATCACCTTTTCGAGGCCCAGGGTCTGCTTGAGCTCGGCCTCGATGGTGTCCCGTGACTTCCCCTTGTTGCGGTTGTCGTTGACGATCGAACTTTCGGTGATCAGCAGGGTGCCCTCGCCGTCCGGTTCGAAGGAGCCGCCTTCGGCGACCAGGGGCGCCTGGACGCGGGGGATCCCGTACTTCGGCAGCAGGTTGCGGCCGACCGCCCCGTCGTTCTTGTGCTCCTGCTTGTTGCCCCAGCCGTTGAAGTTGAAATCGACACCGGTGACCTTGCCGCCCTGTTCCACGAAGACGGGGACGATGTCGCGGGCCCACAGGTCGTCGACGGCCAGCGGAATCACCTCGACGTCCTTGCCGCAGGCGCGCTGCGCCGCGTCCACCTGCTCGGGCCGGGCCATCATGACGACCGCCTCGTACTGTCCGACGGCACGGGCGATCCGCGCGATGTCCTCGCGTACGTACGGCAGGTCCTCGTGCCAGACCGAGGAGAGTGCGGGCCAGGACATGAAGGTACGGGTGTGGCTCTCCCATTCGGCGCCGAGACGGCGCTTGGCGCCCGCGGCGGGGGAAGGGGAGGAGTCGCCGGCGGCGCCCGCCTGGGCTCCGCCCGCCGCGGGACCACAGGCCGAGGCGCCCGCGATCGCGGCACCGATGCCGGCGAGGGCGCGAAGGACGGTCCGTCGGGTGGGGGGCTGGAAGGGCACGGGGAACTCCGATCATGGGCCGGCCGATGCGCCGCATCGGCCGGGGCGTGCGCACTCGTCGCATGGACCGACAAAACAGGCCTCAAGGACAAGGGTGCGCGATCCGCGGTGCGAACGGCCGGTCGACGCGAAGAAAGACGCGGCCTCGTACCGCCACTGTGGCACTGACTGGAAATTCAGTCAATTTGCCCCCCGAGGGAACCCAAGCGGCCGATTTCCACTCGGATCGCCTCGCGCAGCAGTCCCCGGGCGTGCTGCAGCGGGAGCAGGCCGCTGAGCCAGCGGGCGCTGAGCCCCTCCAGGAGGGCCGTCAGCCGCTCCGCGGCGGCCGTGACGGCTTCGGCGGGTGCGCGCGGGCAGAGGGCGGCGAGGTGGCCGGCGACCTCCGCGACCCAGGCCGCGCCCGCCGCCGCGAGTTCGTCCCGCAGCTCCGGATCGAAGACGGAGTGGGCCCGCAGCTCGCCCCAGGCCGTGCTGTTCTCGCGGACCTCGGGCACGTCCTGGAACTCCAGCAGCAGGGTCTGCTCCAGGAGCGTCCGCCGGTCGGGCGGGTGGGCCGCCGCGGAACCCTGCGCGGTGACGGTGTAGCGGTCCGCGCGGTCCCCGATGAACGCGAGGGCGTGCCGCAGGATGCCGGGCCGGTCCTTGAAGTGGTAGTAGACCAGGCCGGTGGAGACCCCGGCCTCGGCCGCCAGGTCGGCCACGCGCAGCCCCCGGACGCCCTGACGTGCGATGACCCGCGCGGCGCCCGTGAGGATGGCTCTCTTGTTGTCGGTCACAGTCCGATCCCGCCCTGCCGTGTTCGTCTCGTATGGTAGTACATTGACTGAAAGTTTAGTCAGCAGGCACGATGCGCGCAGGTCATCACCCGCATCGAAAGAGCCCACCCATGCTTGAGCGCCTGCCCGACGCCCCACCCGGCACGGGGCCCCTGCCCGCGGCACTGTCCGCCGACGACCCCCGCCACATCGGCGGCTACCGTCTCCACGCCCGTCTCGGTTCCGGTGGCATGGGCGTGGTCTACCTGGCCTACACGCCCGGTGGCCGCCCCATCGCCCTGAAGGCCGTGCGCAGGGAGTTCGCGGCGGATCCCGAGTTCCGCGAACGCTTCGCCCAGGAGGTCGCCAGCGCCCGCCGGATCCACGGGCTCTTCACGGCCCAGGTGGTCGACTCCGGCGTCGACGACCACACGCCGTGGCTCGCCACGACCTACGTCCCGGGCCCGTCCCTGCACGAGGTGGTGCACCGGCACGGACCGCTGCCGGTCCGCACGGTCCTGCTGCTCGTCGCGGGCATCGCCGAGGCGCTCCAGGCCATCCACGGGGCGGGTGTCGTCCACCGGGACCTCAAGCCCGCCAACGTGCTGATCGCGGGGGACGGCCCCCGGGTGATCGACTTCGGCATCGCGCGCGCGGCCGACGCCGTCGCCCTCACCGGTGCGGGCCTGCGGATCGGCACCGCCGCCTTCATGGCGCCCGAGCAGGCCCTCGGGCTCCGGGTGACGGGGGCCACCGACGTCTTCGCCCTCGGAGCGCTGGCCGCGTACGTGGCCTGCGGCAGTCCGCCCTTCGGCGAAGGGCCGGAGTCCGGTGCCCTGTACCGAGTGGTCCACGAGCATCCCGACCTCACGCGCATTCCGCCCGAGCTGCACGACCTCGTCGCATGGTGCCTGGCCAAGCGCCCCGAGGACCGGCCGGGGACCGCCGCACTGATCGCCGCCGTGCACGCCCACCCCGCGGTGGGGCCGCGGCCGGGGTTCACCGGCGGCTGGCTGCCCCGGCCGGTCCTGGACGACGTGGGAGAGCGGTCGGGCGGGGGTCGCTCGGACTCGGGGCACGACCGGGCGGGAGACCGGGGGCACGCCCGTCCCGGCCCCGACCGGCCCGCCCCGGGGGCCCCGGCCCCGTACGGGGCGGTGAGCCACGCCCCGACGGCCCTGGCCACGTCCGCGCCCGGCGCCCCGCCGGCCCCGGCTCCGGCTCCGGCCCCGGGACCGGCGCCGGAGCCCGAACCCGGCAGGCGTGCGCGGGGGCGCGGACGGCGGCGCGCGCGGACGGTGCTGCCGGCGGTGGCCGCCACCCTCCTGGTGTGCGCCGGTGCCGTGTACTTCCTGGACGGTCCCGCCGACGAGGGGGCGGACGGGGCCGACGGTCCAGGGGCCGCCGCGGGCCCCGCCTACCGCCCCGGCTACGCGAAGGCGGAGCTCACCGCCCCGGACTCGGGCTACGAGTTCGACCTGACCTCGGGCAAGGTCGCGGCGGCGACGACGGTGGACTGGTACCTCGCGCGCGACGGCCGGGGTTTCGTGCCGTCGGAGGAGTCGGACGCCTTCGTGTCCGGCACCGGGGAGCTGACGGCCGCCGACTGCGTCCGCGGCATCGAGGCGAAGCCGGTCGCCGCCCTGCCCTTCGACGCCCTCGCGGACCGGCGCCCCTTCTGCGTGCGCAGCCCGGACCGGAGCAAGATCGCGATCGTGCGGCTGCTCGAGGCGCCCGCGGACGGCTCCGTCACGGTCGTCGTGGACCAGTTCCTGCGGAACTGACATTCGTGCCGAACCGGGCCGGCGTGCCGGAGCGATGCGTTCCAAGGGCTTGACTGAATTTTCAGTCAAGGTCAGGATGTCGCCACATCCCACTCCTTCCCCTCAGGGAGAGCCCCCCCATGGACACGTTCCGCACCACCCGCCGACAGGTGCTCCGACTCGGAGCGGCGGCCCTGCCGCTGGCCGCCCTCGCCTCGGGCCTGCCCTCCGTCGCGCGGGCGGCCGTCGCCCCCGCCGGTGCTCCGCCGCTGCGGATGCCGGAGGAGACCGACCGCCACGTCCGCACCTACATGGCCTGGCCCGCCCTCTCCTCGGTCTGGGGCAACAAGCTCGACGCGGTACGGAGTGACATCGCGGAGGTCGCGTACGCGATCTCGCGCTTCGAGCCGGTCGTGATGCTGGCCCGCCCCGCTCAGGCCGCGGACGCCCGCTACCGCTGCGGGCGCGGCGACCGGTACGCCATCGACGTCATCGAGATCGCCGTCGACGACCTGTGGATCCGTGACTTCGGCCCCACCTTCGTCGTGGGCCCCGGCGCGATCGCCGGCGTGGACACCAACTTCAACGGCTGGGGTAAGACCGGCACCAAGTACGCCCAGCCGTTCGCCAACGACGCGGCAGCGGCCGGAGTCCTCCTCAACGAGTACGGGGTGCCCCGGATCGGGGCCGGGTTCGTCGGCGAGGGCGGCTCGCTGGAGACCGACGGCGAGGGGACCCTGCTGGCCACCGTGAGCTCGCTGGTGAACGCCAACCGGAACCCGGGCATGGACCAGGAGCAGGTCGAGCAGGCCCTGAAGTCGGCGCTCGGCATCGACAAGGTCATCTGGGTACCGGGGCTGGCCGGGCAGGACATCACGGACTGTCACATCGACTGCCTGGCCCGTTTCACGGGTCCGGGGCGGGTCATCCTGGACAAGCCGGGAGCCGGCACGGACCCGAAGTGGGTCGCCGTCTACGAGGAGACCCGGAGGGTGCTGGAGAGCGCCACCGACGCCCGCGGCCGCCGCCTCGCCATCACGGAGCTCCCGGCTCCCGCCCGCGTCCCGGCCAAGGGTGACGAGTTCCTGTCCAGCTACACCAACTACTACACCGCGAACGGCGCGGTCATCGCCCCGCGGTTCGGCGACGCCGCCGCCGACGGTCTCGCGTACGCCATCCTGCAGGCCGCCTACCCCGACCGGCAGGTGGTCCAGGTCCGCATCGACAACATCGCCTCCGGCGGCGGTGGCATCCACTGCGCCACGCAGTCGCACCCGGCCGTGCCCCCGGCCGTCTGATGGCCGCCGGGCCCCGGGGGCGGGAGGCAGCCCCGGCCGCCGTGCGGGCGCCGTCCGCCCCCGGGGCCCGTACGCCGGGTGACGGGGCGCCTGCGGCCGACCCCGAACACCCCGGTAAAGTGCCGGCCATGGCGTCGCGCAGCACTCAGATCCTCGAAGCGGCCGCCCGGGTGATCGCCCGGCGCGGGGTCCGCGGGCTGCGCGTGGAGGAACTCGCCGCCGAGGCCGGTGTCTCCACCGCCCTGATCTACTACCACTTCAAGGACCGTACGGGGGTCCTGCGCCAGACCCTCGAGTTCATCAACGACCGCGCGGAGCGCTACACCACCGACCGCGATCCGGACTCCCCGCCGCTCTCCCCCCGCGAGGAGCTGGAGGAAACCCTGCTGCTGGAGCTCCAGGACACCGTGGAGGTCCGGGAGAACAGCTCGGTCTGGGGCGAACTGCGGGCCAGCGCCGTCTTCGACGAGGTGCTGCGCGAGGACCTCGCCCGCGCCACCCTCGTGTGGGTCCAGGAAGTCGCCGCGCTGCTGGGCCAGATCCAGCCGATGGCGCCCGCCTCCTCGCTCGCCGCCGCGGCCGAACGGCTCACCGCGCTGCTCGAAGGGCTCAGCATGCGCTGGCTCAGCGGTGGTGTGCGGATCGGACACGCGCAGGAGCTCCTGCGTTCCTCCATCGACGCCGAACTCCACGGACTCCGGCAGAACTGACGAACCCGCCCCCGTCCTGCGGAAGGCCGGGAGTTTACGTCGCCCTTTCCATTGACTGAATTTTCAGTCAATGGAAGAGTGGGGGTCATGAAGTTCTCGACCGGCCGGGTTTCCCGGGCGGACGCCGCCGAGGCCCTCGCGTGCTTCTCGGGGGCGAATCCGCGCCTCGACTTCGACCGGGCCGCGGCCTGCGGCGCGCGACCGGCCGTTGCGGCGGGATCGCCGTAGGCGGTACCCGCGCATCGGCCCGAAGGGTCGCCGCCGCCCGCCCCGGGGGCGTCCGCGTGAGCCCCGTCACCGGCCTCGTCGTCCCCCTCGGTGGGGAGCCCCCTGCGCTCCGCGCCCGGCGGGTCCCGCCTGGCCGCCCCTGTTTCCTCCGAAGGCCCGTGGGGCCGCCGCCCCGCCGCCCTCGGTCGGCAGCTTTGCCCCCTACTGCCGCTTGACTGAATTTTCAGTCGAGTGGAACACTCCGTCAACGAAAGAAATGAGCCACCCAGATGTCTGGATATCGTATGCCTGCCGAGTGGTCCGAGCATGAGGGCTGCCTGATGGCCTGGCCCGTCCGCGAGGACCTGTGGGGAAGCGTGCTGGACGACGTGAAGGAGGAGTACGCCAACGTCGCCCGTGCCATCGCGGCCTTCGAACCCGTCACGATGGTCGCCCCGCCCGGCCACGGCGACGACGCCCGCGCCCACTGCGGGCAGGACGCCGACGTCACCGTCATCGAGCTGCCGGTCGACGACTCCTGGTTCCGCGACTCCGCCCCGCTCTTCGTGCTCGACGGCGACGGCAACCGCGCCGGCGTGGACTTCCGCTTCAACGCCTGGGGCGGCAAGCACCACCCGTTCGACGCCGACGACCGGATCAGCGCCCTGCTGCTGGAGCACGTCGGGGCCGAACGCCACGCCTCCGACATGATCCTCGAAGGCGGAGCGATCACCGTGGACGGCGAGGGCACGCTGATCACCACCGAGCAGTGCCTGCTGCACCCCAACCGCAACCCCGGCATGACCCGCGACGAGATCGAGGCCGAACTGAAGGCCAGGCTCGGGGTCACCAAGGTCATCTGGCTGCCGTACGGCGGCCTGCTCGACACCGAGACGGACGGCCACGTCGACGGCGTCTGCGCCTTCGCCGCGCCCGGCACGGTCGTCGTCTCCCTGCCCTCCGACCCCACCCACCCCGACTACGCCCGGATGCGTGCCAACCGCGCGGTGCTGGAAGCCTCCACCGACGCCCGCGGCCGCCGGCTGGAGATCGTCGACGTGCCCCAGACGGCCTTCGCCGACCTCGCGGACGGCGAGATCGAGGTCTCCTACCTGAACTACTACGTCGCCAACGGCGGAGTGGTCGTCCCCGTGGCCGGGCTGCACCAGGACGAGGACGCCCTCGCGGTCATCGCCTCGGCCTACCCCGGCCGCAAGGTCGTCGGGGTACGGGCGCTCGCCATCGCCTTCGGCGGCGGCGGGGTGCACTGCATCACCCAGCAGATCCCCGCGCCCCGACGCCCGGCCACCGCTTCCTGACCAGGCGCCCAACGCTCCCGGCGGACCGCCCCGGCGGTCCGCCCGCTCCTCCCCCCGCCCCCCTCACGGACCAGAGAGCGTGACGATGACCAGCTCCCCACCCCGCGCGAGCAGACGCCCGTACCGTCTGTCCTCCCGCCTCGCGGCCCTCCCCGCCGCAACCGCCGTCCTGGCCTCTCTCGCCCTGCTCGCGGCCTGTGCGGGGCCGCCCAAGGGCGGAGGAGCCCTCACGGACGCCCACCTCTCCGCGTCCAGCCCGCCGGCCCGGGGCGAGATCGACTCGTTCAGCTGGGCCGTGTACGCGGAGCCGCCCACCCTCGACTACACGGTGGCCTTCGACTACCCGCAGAACACGATCCTGTCCAACGTGTGCGAGAGCCTGATGCGCTGGACCCCGGCCCTCACCACCGAACCGGGTCTCGCCGAGAAGGCATCCAACCCCGACCCCACCACCTGGGTGTACGACCTGCGCCCCGGCGTGCGCTTCCACGACGGCAAGGAGATGACCGCCGACGACGTGGTGTTCAGCCTCGGCCGTCAGATGGACCCCGACAACGCCGCGGCCTGGGCCCAGGTCTTCCAGAACGTCTCCGCGATCACCAAGACCGGCCCGCTCCAGGTCACCGTCACCCTCAAGAAGCCCGACTCCCAGTTCCCCCAGTACATGGCCTCGGCCGCCGGAGTGGTCGCCTCCAAGGCCGGCGTCGAGGCGGCGGGCAAGGACTACGGCACCACCGGCGGCCTCGCCTGCTCCGGCCCCTTCCAGCTCGGCACCTGGAACAAGGGCCAGTCGATCGAACTCGACCGCTTCGACGGCTACTGGGGCACCAGGGCCAAGGCGAAGAAGGCCGTCTTCCGCATCCTCACCGACCCCTCCGCCCGCACCAACGCCATGCTCAGCGGCGAGGTCGACGGCGGCTACCTGATCCCCACCGAGAGCTACGCCCGGCTGCGCGCCAGCGGCGCCGGCACCCTCTACTTCGGCGAGGGCCTCAGCACCGTCAACGTCAACGTCACCAACATGAACGGCCCCCTCGGCGACGTCCGCGTACGCCAGGCGCTGTCCCTGGCACTGGACCGCACCGGATTCGTCAAGGCCGGACTCGCCGGCGCCGGCACCGTCACCGGCTCCCTCACCACCCGGGCCGCCTGGGCCGCCGCCCCCGAGGCCGTCCGCAAGACCGCCTTCGACGGACTGCCGCCCGCCGGCCAGGACGTCGAGCGGGCCAAGGCCCTGGTCAAGGAGGCCGGAGCCACCGGCAGGACACTGACCATGGCCACCAGCTCCATAGGCCAGGATGTCTCCCTCCTCGCCACCGCGGTCCAGGCGGCGGGCAGCCGGATCGGCCTGGACGTCCGCCTCAAGACCATCGCGCCCAACGCCTTCACCGCGCTGTTCACGGACCCCGGGGCGCGCGAGGGCATCGACATGTTCCCGCTCACCTACTACGACTCGATCACCGACCCCCTCGACCTGCTGTCGAACTTCAAGACCGGCGCCTACATGAACTTCGCCGGCTACAGCGACCCCGAGTACGACAAGCTCGTCGAGCAGGCCGCCGGCACCTACCCCGTCGAGGAGCGGATGGCCGTCGAAGCCAAGCTCCAGAAGCACGCGGCCGAGCAGCTGCTGTGGATCCCCGTAGCCGAATGGCCGACCGCGATGTTCCAGGGCAAGCGCATCACCGGAGCGCCCACGACGATCTCGTACATGTACCAGCCGTGGGCCGCCGGTGTGGGGGCCGCACAGTGAACTTCGTCCGATTCGCCGTACGCCGGGTGGCGGAGATGGCCGCCACCCTGCTCGTCGCCTCGTTCGTGGTCTTCGGGGCCATGTACCTGGCGCCGGGCAGCCCGGCGAGCTTCCTGCTCGCCGGCCGGTCGGCCTCACCCGAGGCCCTCGCCTCCATCAACGCCCAGTACCACCTGGACGACCCCTTCCTCGTACGCTACTTCCGCTGGCTCGGCGACATGCTGCACGGCGACTTCGGGCGCTCGATCACCTACCGCACCGACGTCTCGCGCCTCCTGGCGGACCGGCTCCCCGTGACGCTGTTCCTGATCGCCATGGCCCTCGTCGTGGTCGTCGTGGTCGGCCTGCTGCTGGGCCGCCTCGCCGCCGTCCGGGGCGGGACGACCGACTCCGCCATCCTCGTCACCACGACGTTCGCCGTCGGCACCCCGTCCTTCGTCGCGGCGGTCCTGCTCCAGGGCCTCTTCTCCGTCCGCCTCGGCTGGTTCCCCAGCAGCGGCGCCGGCGACGGCCTCGGCGACATGCTCTGGCACCTCACCCTCCCCGCGATCGCCCTGGCCCTCTACCTCATCGGCATGCTCGCCCGGGTCACCCGCTCGGCGATGCTCGAAGCCCTCGACAGCGACCACGTCACCGTGGCCCGCAGCCGGGGCGTCCCCGAACGCCAGGTCATCCGCCGGCACGTCTTCCGCAACTCCCTCGGCACGGTCCTGACCACCGGCGGACTGATCGTCTCGACCCTGCTGGTCTGCACCATCCTGGTCGAGACCGCCTTCAGCATCGGCGGGATCGGCCAGCTCCTCGAACTGTCCACCACCACCAAGGACTTCCCGACCGTCCAGGCGATCTCCCTGATCGTCGTCGCCCTCTTCATGATCGTGAACCTGATCGTGGACCTGCTGCTGCCCCTGGTCGACCCCCGGGTCACCCTCGGAGCCCGGGAGGCCGCCGTATGACCGCAGTCCTGACGCGCCGGCCGGGCCTGTCCCGGATCCGCGCCACCGGATCCCCGCTCCACCTCGTCTGCCTCGGCCTCGCCGCCCTGGTCGCCGTCGCCGCCGTGCTCGCGCCCTGGGTGGTGCCCCACGACCCCAACGCCGTCGACCTGGGCAACGCCCTCGCCGGACCCTCCGCCGAGCACCCGCTCGGCGTGGACGCCGCCGGCCGCGACACCCTCTCCCGGCTGCTGCTCGGCGCCCGCACCTCCCTCCTCGGCCCGCTGGGCGTCGTCGTGTTCTCCACCGTCGCCGGCATCGCCATCGGCATGGCCGCCGCCTGGCGGGGCGGTTGGCTCGACTCCGTCCTGTCCCGCAGCACCGAGCTGGTCTTCGCCTTCCCCGGCATGCTGCTGGCGATCCTGATCATCTCGGTCTACGGAGAGGGCCTGCTCGCCCCGGTCATCGCGCTCGCCGTCGCCTACATGCCCTACGTGAGCCGGCTGACCCGTTCCCTGGTCCTGGCCGAGCGCGCCCGCCCGTACGTCAGCGCGTACCGGGTCCAGGGCCACTCCGCCCTGCAGATCTGCCTGCGCCACATCCTGCCCAACATCGCACCCGTCGTCCTCGCCCAGTCCACCATCAACTTCGGCTACGCCCTCATGGACCTCGCGGGCCTGTCGTTCCTCGGACTCGGCGTCCCCGCCCTCACCCCCGACTGGGGCCGCATGGTCTTCGACGGGCAGACCGCCATCCAGGCCGGCTACCCGCTCTCCGCGGTACTGCCCTGTGCCTTCATCGTGCTGACCGTCGTCGCCTTCAACGTGGTGGGCGAGCGGTGGGCCGACCGTGTCTCCAGGAGGGCCCGATGAGGCCGACGCCCACACTCGACGTCCGGGGCCTGAGGGTCACCCTGCCCGGCACCGCCCGCCCCGTCCTCGACGGGGTCGACCTCACCGTCGGCGCCGGGGAGACCGTGGCCCTCGTGGGCGAGTCCGGCTCCGGCAAGAGCATCACCTCCCGCAGCGCGCTGCGCCTGCTGCCGCCGGGCGGGGTCGTGGAGGGCGAGGTGCGGGTGGCGGGCGAGGACGTCCTCACCATGGACGCCGCCCGACTGCGGCAGGTGCGTGCCGGTACGGTGGCCATGGTCTTCCAGGACCCGCGCGCCGCCGTCAATCCGCTGCGCCGCATCGGTGACTTCCTGACCGAGGGCGTCACCCTCGCCGGGACCATGAGCGCCGCGCAGGCCACGGCCCGGGCGGTCGAACTCCTGGGCGCCGTCGGGCTGGACGCCTCCGTCCTGCGCAAGTACCCCGGCCAGGTCTCCGGCGGCATGCTCCAGCGCGTCGTCATCGCGGCGGCCCTCATGGGCGACCCCGTGCTCCTGATGGCCGACGAACCCACGACGGCACTGGACGTCACCAGCCAGGCCGAGGTCATAGCCGTCCTGGCCACGCTCCGCGAACGCTTCGGCACCGGTCTGCTGTTCGTCACCCACGACCTGGACCTCGCCGCCGCCATCAGCGACCGCGTCTACGTCATGTACGCGGGCCGGATCGCCGAGAGCGGGCCGGCCGAAGTCCTCTTCGCCCGCCCGAGGCACCCCTACACGGCAGCCCTCCTCGCCTCCACCCCGAGGATGGAGGGCCCCCGGGGCCGGCTCGCCGCCATCGACGGCCAACCGCCCGACCTGCGCGAGCCGTTGAAGGGCTGCGCGTTCGCCGCCCGCTGCCCCCTCGCCACGGAGGTCTGCGACGAGCGGGCTCCGCTGCCGACCCCGGCTCCCGGCCGGCCGGACCACAGCGCCGCCTGCCACCACAGCGACCAGCTCGAAGGGAGCGTCGTCGATGCCTGAGAACGTACTGGAGGTCACGGGGCTGCGCCGCTCCTTCGGCGCCGTCCGCGCCGTGGACGACGTGTCCTTCAGCCTCCCGCAGGGGGGATCGCTGGGCATCGTCGGCGAGTCCGGCTCAGGCAAGACGACCACCGCCCGGATCGTCGTCGGCCTGGAGCGCGCCGACGAGGGCGAGATCCTGGTCCGGGGTCGGCCACGGGGCGGGCAGCCGCGCGGCCGGGCGGCGCGGCTGGCCCGCGCCCGTGAGATCCAGATGGTCTTCCAGGACCCGTACCTCTCCCTGGACCCGCGCACCAGCGTCGAGGCGGTCCTGCGCGAAACCCTGGGCCTGCACTTCCCCGGACGCGACCACACCCCGCGGGTACGGGAACTGCTCGACCAGGTCGGTCTGGGCACCCGGGCCGCCGACGCGCTCCCGCGCAACCTCTCCGGCGGCCAGCGCCAGCGCGTCGCCATCGCACGGGCCCTCGCCGTCGAACCGGCCGTGCTCATCCTGGACGAGGCGGTCGCCGCGCTCGACGTCTCCGTCCAGGCGCAGATCCTCAACCTGCTGGCCGACATCCGGGAGCAGACCGGGATCGGCTTCCTCTTCATCACCCACGACCTCGGGGTCGTCCGGTGCGTCACCGACGAGATCGTCGTGATGCGGCACGGGGCCGTCGTCGAACAGGGGAGCACCGAGGAGGTGCTCTCGGCGCCGACCCATCCGTACACCCGGCTGCTCCTGGAGTCCGTGCCGCGGCCGGGGTGGGATCCGGAGGCCATCGCGGCGGCCCGACGGGCGCTGTAGGAGAGCGCCACCCGGGCGCAGCGGGCCCGCTCCCGGCCGGGCGGCTCCGGGCCGGGCCCCGCGCCCGGTCCGGTCAGACGCCGGGCCGGGCGCCGGCCGCGATCGTACGGATCAGGGTGCGCAGCACCGGACCGGGATCCACCTCGGAGCCCAGTGACTCCGCGGCGGCCAGGCCGTCCACGGCCGCGGCCACCGCCTCGCCCAGCGGGCGGGGGTCGACGCCGCCGCCCCGCTCGTCGGCCAGCACCCCGAACAGCGTGACGAAACAGCCGCGCCAGCGCGAGTACTCGGCTTCCAGGGCCTCCCGGACCCGCGCGTCGTTGAGGGCGTGCCAGTGCAACGCCGAATGGAGGTGGGAGAGTTCCGCGCCCTCGGGCCGGGACAGCAGCTCCAGCACCCGTTCGGAACGCCGCTCGAACGAGCCCTCCCCGGAGACGGCCGCCTCCAGGGGGTGGATCCACTCCGGACGGATGTCCGCGATGACCGCCAGGACGAGATCGGTCCGGTCCTGGAAGTGGTAGTGGCACATCCCGTGCGACACGCCGCACAGCGCCGCCACGTTGCGGGTGGTGAAGCGTTCGCTCATGCCTCCGGCGAGGAGGGTCCGCGCGGCGGCGATCAGCCGTGCCCGGGTCTGCTCGCCCTTCGCGGAGACCCGGGGCCGTCCCGCGCGGACGGGGGGCGTGGTCGGGGCCGGGGAGCCCTGTGCGGAAGGTGCCATGGCGTCACTCTAACGAGGCTCCAGCACCCGACCTGGGGCTTTTCCCGATCCTCCGGAACGACCTTGTCCAAACTATTGACCGAGCGCTTGGCCAGTTTTACGTTTCCGGTCAACCCCGCTGCCAGGCGGGGGAGTTGGCATCCCCGGCATCCCCCAAGGAGACCCCCATGAGCGACAACGCATTCCGCCCGCCCGCCCGGGGCATGGACCGGCGCCGGTTCCTGGCCGCCGCCGGTCTCACCGCCGCGGCCGGCGCGGCCGCCGCGCTGACCGCGGCCGACGGACGGGCCTCGGCGGCGCCCCGCCCCGCCCGCGCGGCGGCGGGAGCGTTCAGCGTGCCGATCGAGGACGTCCGCCACACCCGCACCTGGATGGCCTGGCCGGACAGCACCTCCATCTGGGGCAGCAGCCTCAGCGGGGTCCAGTCGGACATCGCGCTCATCGCCCGCACCATCGCCAAGTACGAGCCGGTCTACATGTGCGCCAACTCCGGCAGCGCCGCCAGGGCCCGCCAGCTGTGCGGCTCGACGGTCACCGTCGTCACCACCATCCCCGTGGACGACTGCTGGATGCGCGACAGCGGCCCGGTCTTCCGTACCGACGGCGCCGGCGGACTGGACGCGGTCGGGCTGAACTTCAACGGCTGGGGCAACAAGCAGACCCACTCCAAGGACGCCCTGGTCGCCGGGCGGATCGCCTCCTACGTCGGCGTCCCGTTCACCGCCGCCGGCCTGGTGGGGGAGGGCGGCGCGGTCGAACAGGACGGCGCCGGCACCCTGATGGCGACCCGCAGCAGCCTGGTCAACCGCAACCGCAACCCCAACGCGTCGCAGGCGCAGATCGAAGCCGCGCTGTGCGCCGCCTACGGCGCCTCCAAGGTGATCTGGTTCGACGGAGTGACCGGCCAGGACATCACGGACGACCACGTCGACGCCACCTCGCGCTTCCTCGCCCCCGGCAAGGCCCTCGTCCAGATGCCGCTGGCCTCGGACAACGACGCCTACGCCAAGGACGCGCGCCAGCAGTTCCAGGTCCTGTCCGGGGCGACCACCGCGGGCGGCGCCCGCATGACCGCCGAGAAGCTCCAGGGCCCCGACTACAACCTGATCCGCTCCACCAACCGGGACTTCCTCGCCTCCTACGCCAACTACTACGTGTGCAACGGCGCCGTCATCAGCGGCCAGTTCGGCGACACCCAGGCCGACGCGGCGGCCCGGGCCACGCTGACGCGCCTGTTCCCGGGCCGCGTCGTCGAACGGCTCAACATCGACCGCCTCGGCACCGGTGGCGGCGGCATCCACTGCGTCACCCAGCAGCAGCCGGTGCCGTAACGGCCCCACCGCCCGACGGAGCGCGGCGCCCGGCCCGCATCCCCGCGGCCGGGCACCGCGCTCACGCGTCCGCGCGGCCGCCGCGGAGACCGGGGTCCCGGCGGAGCGGATCGCGGTGGGCGCGGGGCCCGGCTCGCCCCGCTACCCCTCCAGCAGGCCCGGGACCCGGCGCGGCCGCCCGTCGGCGTCGATGGCGACGAAGGTCAGGCGGGCGGTGGCGACTTCGGTGGCCGGGCTGGTCGTCGCGTTCCAGCGTTCCGCGGTGACCCGTACCGCGACCGTCATGGAGGTCCGGCCGGCGCGGTCCAGTGCGGCGTGGACGGTGAGGAGGTCGCCCGCGCGGGCGGGAGCCAGGAAGGTCATGCGGTCCACGGACACCGTCACGGCGGGACCGTCGGCATGGCGGCCCGCGGAGGCGGCGGCCGCGTCGTCGATCAGCTTCATGACCACACCGCCGTGGATGGTCCCGTAGAGGTTGGTGTCGTGCTCGCTCATGATGTGGGCGAGGGTGACACGGGAGTCGGCCGACGCCTTGTGGGCCCGGGTGCCTGTGCCTGTGGTGATGTCCGCGGTCACGGAACTCTCCTTCGCGAGTCGTGCGGATGCGGTCCCGACGGGCCGGACGCGGACGCGCAGGAGCGGCGGGCCGCGCGAGGCGCCCGCTGCCGCCGGCCCGCCCACGAGGCCATCGGGATCTCCGTACGCGGTCTTCGCGTACGGGCAGCGGCAGGTCTTCGGACTCACGGGCACACCTGCCGGCACTCCTGCTTCCGCCGGCGGGCACCTACTGGCCGTCGCTTCCCAGGACCGTTGTCCGGTCCCAGTGCGTATGACGGCGGTCGTTCCCGCTCACCGCTGCGGGGCAGTCCCGGATTCCCACCGGGTTCCCTCTTGCGACGCATCCCGCCTGGCGGACGGGGCGAACCAGCTGCCCTCACACCTTAGGGGCGTCGCCGCGCCCCGTGTACGGCGCCCCGGGCGCCGTTCAGTGCGGGGCCGCCCCGGTGGTGGGCGGGTGGGGGAGTACCCGCGCGATGACGAGGGCCACGTCGTCGTCGGCGTCACGGTGACGCAGGGCGGTCAGGAGCCGGTCGCAGGTCGCCTCCGGGGGGAGACCCGGATCGGCGAGGAGGCTGAGGAGCAGGTCGAGGCGGTCGTCCAGGGCCTCGTCACGGGTTTCGACGAGACCGTCGGTGTAGAGGACCAGCCGGTCACCGGGCAGCAGGTCGAGGACGGTGGACGTGAACCCGGCGTCACCGAGGCCGCCCGTGCCGAGCGGCACGCCGGCCGGAAGGTCGGCCAGCGCGGGCGCCCGCCCCGACCTGACGACGACTGGGGGCGGGTGGCCGGCGAGGGCGACCCGGCAGCGCGAGCGGTGCGGGTCCCAGGTGGCGTAGACGCAGGTCGCCATGGTCCCGTCCAGCTCGGCGGTGATGTGGTCGAGGTGGCGCAGGACCCGTGCCGGGTCGAGACCGAGGTCCGCCAGGGTTCGGGTGGCCGTGCGCAGTTGACCCATGGTGGCGGCGGCGTGGACACCGTGTCCCATCACGTCGCCGACCACGAGGGCGGTCTTGTCCCCGGGCTGGCGGATCGCGTCGAACCAGTCGCCGCCGATCCCGCTCGCCGCCACCGCGGGCTGGTAGCGGTAGGCGATCTGGAGACCGGCCGCCCGCGGCGGGGGGTGCGGCAGGAGGTGGCGTTGCAGGGTCAGGGCGGTGTCGGTGGCGTGCTGGTACCAGCGGGCGTTGTCGATGGCGATGGCGGCGCGGGTGGCCAGCTCGCCGGCCAGGGTGGCGTCGTCGTGGTCGAAGGGGACCGGATTGCGGGTGCGCAGGAGGCCGACGGCACCGAGGACCTGGCCGCGGGCGGTCAGCGGTACGGCCAGGTAGGAGTGCGCGCCCTCCCGGTCGAGGAGGTCCGCGGCGGCCCCGTCGCGCGCGATGTGCGCCAGGTCCGCGCCGGTGACCCGCGGCACCAGGACGGGACGCCCTGTGCTCACGCAGCGGGCGACCAGGCGCTCGGCCGGATACGTGGTGCGCTCGCCGACCGGGTCCGCGGCGCGGACGGCGTCCGTCCCGTAGGACGTCGCCACCGCGAGGGGCACGAAGAGCGCCTGCCCCGTCCGGGGGCCGGGCGCCGTGGCCGCGCCGCCCTCCAGGACGGAGTCGAGGACGTCGACCGAGGCGAGGTCGGCCAGGTCGGCCACCACGAGGCCGGCCAGCTCGCGGGCCGTGCGCTCCACGTCCAGGGTGGTGCCGACGGTCACCGACGCCCGGGCGATGAGGCCGAGGCGCCGGCGGGCCTCGGCGGCCTCCTTGGCCGCGCGGTGGCTGTCGGTGACGTCCACGACCACCAGGGCGACACCGATCACCCTCCCGCCCGGGTCCTCCAGCCGGTAGTACGAGCCCGACCAGGCATGCTCGTGGTCCGGGTCCGCGGGTGTGCGCCCCGTGCCGTACTGGTCCAGCAGCGGTACGCCGGTGTCCAGGACCCGGCGCATGGAGGCCTCGATCGTGTCGGTGTCCAGGAACGGCAGTGCCTCGTGGGGCGTACGGCCCAGAAGCTCCTCGGCGGGCAGGCCGTTGATCCGCTCCAGCATCGGGTTGACCAGCACGTACCGCAGGCCCGCGTCCAGCACCGCCAGCCCGAGCGGGGACTGCGCCACCAGCGGCACGGACAGCGCCAGGTCGCGCTCCACGCCCCGCAGAACGGTCTCGTCGCAGGCGATCCCCAGTGCGTACACGCCGCCGTGCTCGTCCTGCAACCGCATGTTGCGGAACTCCACCAGCCGCGAGGAGCCGTCCTTGTGCCGCACGGGGAAGACGCCCGCCCAGGCGCCGCCACCCGCCATGACCTTGGCGAACAGCTCCAGCACCAGGTCGACGTGCTCATCGGCGACCAGCAGCTCGGCCGCGTGGCGGCCCAGCGCGTCCTCGGCCGACCAGCCGAAGAGGTCCTGTGCCTGTGGGCTCCACAGCGTGATCCGCCCCTCGGCGTCCAGGACCACGGCGGCCACGCTCAGCACGTCCAGCAGGCCGCCGGCCTCGGAGGGAACCACTCCCACGGGGCCGTGACCGGCCCGCGACGCCTCGGACGTGACCATGACCGGACCTCCTTCGCCCGCTGCGGCAGGTCCCGGACCCGGCGACCCGGTCCGCACTCGCCCGTCGGCCCCATCCTCCTCCCGCCCGCCCCGCACGACATCCTCTACCGGCGGCTGCCCGACGGACCGGCCCCGGACCGCCCGTCATCGTGCGAGCGACTCCGCACCACCCCCGGGGCCCGGCGGCTGCGGGGCGGCAGCCGGGGGTGAGGTCCTCGTTCCGCACCATTGACGCGGGTCCCGCCCGTCGAACGCGGTCCGGTCGCGGGGCGCGGGCGCACGGAGGCGGCCCGGGCGGGGCCGGTCAGTAGACGTCGCGGACGTAGCGTTTGTCGCCGGCCATCTGCCGGACGTACGCGGCGGCCGCATCCTCGTCCATGCCGCCGTGCGCCGCGACGATCTCGTGCAGGGCCCGGTCCACGTCCTTGGCCATCCGGCCGGCGTCGCCGCACACGTAGAAGTGCGCGCCGTCCCGCAGCCACCGCCACAGACGCGGGCCGTGCTCGCGCATCCGGTCCTGTACGTAGATCTTGTTGCGCTGATCGCGCGAGAAGGCGACGTCGAGCCGGTCGAGGTGGCCGGAGGAGCGGAAGGCCGCGAGCGTCTCACGGTGGTAGAAGTCGGTGGCCTCGCGCTGCTCGCCGAAGAACAGCCAGTTGGGGCCGGTGTGCCCCTTCGCCAGGCGGTCTTCGAGGAACCCGATGAACGGTGCGACCCCGGTACCCGGGCCGACCATGATCATGGGTGTGGCGGATCCGGCGGGCGGGCGGAAGTGCGGCGATCGCTGGACGAACACCTGCACGGGACCGTCGTCGGCGCAGTCCGCCAGATAGGTGGAGCAGACGCCCATGCGGTCCCGGCCCCTGTCGTTGGTGTAGCGGACGACGGACACCGTCAGGCGGACCTCCCCCGGGTGCGCGAGCGGGCTGGAGGCGATGGAGTACAGGCGGGGCTGGAGCCGTTTGAGGACGCCGGTCCACTCGGCGGTGGAGGCCCGGACGGGGAAGGCGCCGATGACGTCGGCGGCCTGCCGTCCCCAGCTCCATTTGGCCAGCTCGCCCTTGTTGTCCGGGCGCAGCAGCCGTTGGAGGTCCCGCTCCCCGGTGCGGGCGGCGACGAACCTGAGGAGTTCCGGGGTGATGCGGGCGATGTCGAAGCGGGTCCGCAGGGCCTCGCGGAGGGGGAGGTGCGCACCGTCCGGGAAGGCGACGCCCTCGTCGGGGTCGAGGCCGGTGAGGGCGAGCCATTCCGCCACGAGGCCCGAGCCGTTGGCCGGCCAGACGCCGAGTGCGTCTCCGGGCTGGTAGGCGAGCTCGCCGTCGCGGGTGTCGAAGGCGAACTGCCGCACCTCCTTCTGTGATCCGGGCAGACTGAGCAGCCGGTTCCCGATCAGCAGGGTCGCGAACGGAGCGGCTTTGGAGTAGCTGCCGGACGCGGCGGGCCGCACGGCGGCCGGTGCGGCCACGGACCCCGTCGGCGCAGGCGCCGCCGCACCTGTGGTGACGACCGCCGCGGAGGCGGCGGATGCCGTCGCCGGCTGCCGGTCGGCCGAGGCGTCGAGGGCGGCGGTGACCCGGTCGAGCCACTGCCCGGAGGCTTCGTCGTGGTCGGGTTCGCAGTCGGTGCGGGGGTGCAGGCGGGTGGCGCCGAGTTCCGCGAGGCGTTCGTCCAGGCGGCGGCCGTGGCCGCAGAAGTCGTCGTAGCCGGAGTCGCCGAACGCCAGCACGGCGTAGCGCAGGCCGTCCAGCCGGGCGGCGTCGGGGGCGGCGAGCCCCTGCCAGAAGCCGGTGCCGTTGTCGGGACTGTCGCCGTCGCCGAAGGTGCTGGTGACGATCAGCAGGTCGCTGTCGGGAGTGAGCTGCGCGGGGGTGACGTCGGCCATGGAGAGCAGGGCCGGGGCGTGGCCGGTCTCGGTGAGGCGGGCGGCCGCGCCGGCGGCGAACTCCTCGGCGTTGCCGGTCTGCGAGGCCCACAGCACGATGAGCTTCCGGGCCGTGACGCCTTCGGGGGAGGCGGGGGCGGAGGGCGTGGTGGCCGTGTCCGCGCGGGAGAACATGCCGGCCAGCACGCCGTCCACCCACCGCGCGGTCGCCGGGGCGAAGGGCGCGGCCGCCGGCAGTACCGGGACGCCGCCGGGCGGTGCCAGGGCGACGCCCGACAGGTATCCGGAGAGGTACGTGCGCTCCGGCTCCTCCAGGGCCGGTCCGGTGAGGTCGGTGAGGCCGAAGAGGGCGGCGAGGGCGGACACGGCCGTGGCCGTGCCTCCGGCCCGCGACTGCTGCGCCGGAACGGGCGCGACGGAGGGTATGGAGGGGATGAAGGGGACGGACGGGGTGGCGGGTGCGGGCACGGCGACGGCCTCCTCGGGCTCCCTGGCGGCCACCACGCGCAGCGCCACGGCGCAGGCCTTGAACTCGGGCTGGAACGAGACCGGGTCGACGGCGTCGTTGGTCACGGCGTTGATGCTGAGGTACTCCCCGAACAGGTCGTTCCAGTGGAACGGCGCGAAGCAGTTCCCCGGACGTACGCGGTCGGTGACGACGGCGGGCAGGACGGCGCGACCGCGCCGGGAGGCGACCTCGATGTGGTCCCCGTCCTCGGCACCCATCGCGGCGGCGTCCTCGGGATGGAGCTCGATGAACGGCCCCGGGTTCAGCTTGTTGAGCCTGGCCACCTTGCCGGTCTTGGTGAGGGTGTGCCACTGGTGCTGCAGACGGCCGGTGTTCAGCACGAACGGATGCTCGTCGTCGGGGAGTTCGGAGGCGGGCAGGTGGGGACGCCCGAAGAACCGGGCGCGGCCGGTGGCCGTGGGGAAGGCCAGCCGGGGCCGGGTCCCGTCCGCGCGTTCCAGGAGGCTCTGGCTGACGCCGTCGTTGAGGTAGCGGATCGGGTTGCGGTCGTCGCCGTCCTCGGACGGGGCCGGCCACTGGACGGGGGTCGCGCGCAGGCGACGGTATCCGACGCCGCGCAGGTCCCAGCCGGTCTTCGGGTTCCAGGCCTGCTTGAGCTCGTCGAAGACCTCCTCGGCGCTCGCGTGGGCGAAGGCTTCGGTGAAGCCCATCGCGCGGGCGACGCGGGCGATCAGCTGCCAGTCCGGCAGCGCCTGCCCGGGCGGATCGACGACGCCCTGGACGAGGGTGAGGTTCCGCTCCGAGTTGACCATGACGCCGTCGGACTCCGCCCACAGCGTGGCGGGCAGCACCACGTCGGCGTACGCGTTCGTCTCCGTCTCGGCGAACACGTCCTGGGTGATGACCAGGTCGGCGGCCTCCAGGCCGGCGATGACGGACGCGCGGTTGGCGACCGAGGCGACCGGGTTGGTGCACATGATCCAGCACGCCTTGATGTCGCCGGCGGCCATCCGCTCGAACATCTCCACCGTCCCGCGCCCCACCTCGGTGCGCAGCGTTCCGGCCTCGATGCCCCACAGCTCCTCGACGAAGGCGCGCTCCTCGTCCACGAGGACGGACCGCTGGCCGGGCAGCCCCGGGCCCATGTAGCCCATCTCCCGGCCGCCCATCGCGTTCGGCTGGCCGGTCAGCGAGAAGGGGCCGGAGCCGGGGCGGCAGATCGCCCCGGTGGCGAGGTGGAGGTTGACCAGGGCGTTGGTGTTCCAGGTGCCGTGCGTGGACTGGTTGAGCCCCATGGTCCAGCAGCTCATCCACTCACCGGCCTCGCCGATCCACCGCGCGGCCCGCCGGATGTCCGCTTCCGGTATCCCGGTGATCTCGGCGACCCTCGCCGGCGGGTAGTCCGCCAGGAAGCCGGGCATCTCCTCCCAGCCGTCCGTGAACTCGGCGATGAACGTCTCGTCCGTGTGCCCGTTCTCCACCAGCAGGTGCAGCAGCCCGTTCAGCAGGGCCAGGTCCGTTCCCGGTTTGATCCGCAGGAACAGGTCGGCCTTGTCCGCGGTGGCGTTGCGGCGCGGGTCGACGACGATCAGCTTCGCGCCGGACGCCTTGACCCGGTCCATCATCCGCAGGAACAGGATCGGATGGCAGTCGGCCATGTTCGCGCCGATCACGAAGAAGGCGTCGGCCCGGTCGAAGTCCCGGTAGGAGCCGGGGGGTCCGTCCGCGCCGAGCGAGAGCTTGTAGCCGGAGCCGGCGCTGGCCATGCACAGGCGGGAGTTGGACTCGATCTGGTTCGTCCGCACGAACCCCTTCGCCAGCTTGTTCGCCAGGTACTGCGCCTCCAGCGACATCTGCCCGGAGACGTAGAACGACAGCGCGTCGGGGCCGTGCTCGTCGAGGATCGTACGCAGCCGCCCGGCGACGGCGGTGATCGCCGAGTCCACGTGCGTCTCCACGGGCTCGGCGCCGCGCTCGGCGCGGACCAGCGCCGTGGCGGCCCGCCCGGCGGCGGCCATCATGTCGGCGCTGGTCGAGCCCTTCGTGCAGAGGCGCCCGAAGTTCGTCGGGTGGTTCCTGTCCCCGGAGGTCTTCTCGACGGTCCGCCGGCCGGTGGCGGGGTCGCGGCCGATGCCGAGCAGGATGCCGCAGCCGACTCCGCAGTACGAGCAGACCGTCCGTACGCTCTCCGCCTTCGCATCCGGCGTCGTCACCGAGACTCCTTCCCCAGGGCCACCGTCCTCGCCCCGCGCGAGCGGGGTGAGCCGCGGCAGGAGTGGGGAGATCCCCACGGCCAAGACCCTAGGAAGACCGCATTACCGGGCGATCACGCCCCGCGGGTGCCGTGTGTAAACCGGCCCGCACATCGCCCGCTCCGCCGGTGTGAGCGCCCCGGCGGTCGCCGGCGCCCTGTGCGGCGCTCCACCGACCGTGTCACGTCGTACCGGTACGGCCTTCCCCCGCGACGAGCAGGCGGTAGCCGTAGTCGACGCTGTCCCGGGCAGACAGGTCGGCGTGGCGGCGGTGCCAGGCCCCCGAAGCCAGGTCCGCCCGCAGTCTCGCGATCGCCGGTTCGACCACGGACGCGGGAAGCAGGGCGAACGTCGAGCTCGCCCGGCGGACGACGGGGTCGAGATAGAACTCCGGACGCCTCCAGTACGCGATCTGGAAGCCGTCGGTGAAGTCGTGCGGGACGGGGAACGGCAGCACCGTGTGAACGCCGAGCGCTTCCACCACCGTCGAGAGGGGAGTGAAGCGGCTGTGCTCCAGCTGCCGGATCTCCGGGAGGTACTCCTCGATCAGCCACAGCTCGGTCAGGTGGTGCGGATCCCAGGTGAAGACGACCTGCCTGCGGGAGACGCGGCGCATCTCCCGCAGGCCACGACGCACGTCGGGCCAGTGGTGCACCGTCATCACCGCCATGGCGGCGTCGAACGCGTCCCCCTCGAACGGCAGGTCCTCCGCCGCCGCCAGGATCCTTCGCCGGCCGGGGTGCTGATCGAGCATGACCTGCGAGGGGTCGACCGCGGTCACCTCGGCGTCGGCCGGCTCATAGGACCCGGTACCCGCACCGACGTTGACGACGGTGCGCGCCCCGGCCAGTGCCCGGTGGATCAGAGCCGACAGACGGGGGTCCGGCCGCCGGATGCCGCGGTATCCCGGGCCGATGCGGTCGTACGTCGGAGTCGACGGGGGGTGCCCGTCAGCAGCAGCAGTCATACGGCGGATCCCACCAGCCCGGCCACCGGCGGGGCGAGAGATTTAGTGTGGGTCAAATGTTGCTGCTCCGGCTCGATGTGGACGATCTGGCGTCGGTCCGCTTCGCCTGCTCGCCCCTGCAGGAAACCGTCCAGAGCCTGCGCGCCTGGCGCAGCCCCGCGCGGTACGCCCTGCACCAACCACTGCTCCGGCAGTCCGCCCCACTGATCCGGCACGTCGACTGGGCCCTGCTGCAGGCGTTGGTCGGCCCCACCCGGCTCATCCCCGATTTCCTGACACCCCACCCCCCGACGCCGAGCGCCGACATCGACGACGAGTTCACCGCCCTGCGCTCCACACCGGCCCGGCGCGTCACGCGCGAACTCCTCCAGAGCGCCCACGGCCGTCCCCTGCACCCCCTTCTGCGGCAGGCGCACACCGACCCCCTCGGCCTCCTGCGGAAGATCGCGGATGCCCTGCACACCTACTGGCTCCTGGTCATCGCACCGCACTGGCCGCGCATGCACGCCGTGCTGCGCGCCGACATCCTCCATCGGGGGCGTCGCCTCGCCGACGGGGGAGCCGGCGTGCTCTTCGACGACATCGACCCCGGCGTGCGGTGGCACGCGGGCACGGGCACTCTGAGCGTGGACGCCTTTCCCGCCGAGCGGCACGAACTGGGCGCCGACGGACGCGGGGTGGCGTTCACGCCCTCCCTGTTCTGCGATCACGCCGTCACGGTCGTCGACCTCGCCCTGCCTCCCCGGATCTGGTATCCCGCCCGTGGCCTCGGCACGGTCTGGCACGCCGGCACGACCGCCCCGCCGACCGCCCTGGCAGACCTGCTCGGCCGTACCCGAGCGCGCATCATCGCTCTTCTCTCCGAACCGGCGAGCACCACGGAGCTGGCCCAACGGCTGGGCGTCAGCCCCGGCGCGGTGAGCCGGCACCTCGGTGTCCTCCACCGCGCGGGACTGGTCACCCGGGCCCGGCACGGACACCTCGTGCTCTATCTGCGCAGCCCCCTCGGAGACCGGCTGGTGACGTGACGCGTCGCGCCGGGCCCTTCCCGGTACGCGCGCGGGCCCCCGACCGTGATCGGGGGCCCGCGCGGTCGCTACGGTCGCCCGCCGGTCACGCCCGGCGCAGTGCGGAGCGGCCCGCGTAGCGTGCCGAGTCGCCCAGTTCCTCTTCGATCCGGATCAGTTGGTTGTACTTCGCCGTGCGGTCGGAGCGGGAGAGCGAGCCGGTCTTGATCTGGCCGCAGCCGGTCGCCACCGCCAGATCCGCGATGGTGGTGTCCTCCGTCTCGCCCGAGCGGTGCGACATGACGGCAGTCCAGCCCGCCTCGTGGGCCGTGGCCACCGCGGACAGGGCCTCGGTCAGGGTCCCGATCTGGTTGACCTTGACCAGGATCGAGTTGCCGACGCCGGTGCGGATGCCCTCGCGCAGCAGCGTCTCGTTGGTGCAGAACACGTCGTCGCCGGTGAGCTGGCAGCGGTCGCCGACGCGGGCGGTCAGCTCGCGCCAGCCGTCCAGGTCGTTCTCGGCCATCGGGTCCTCGACGGACACGATCGGGTAGGCGTCGATGAGCTTGGCCAGGTAGTCGGCGTTCTCGGAGGGGGTGCGGCGCACCCCCTCGCCGGCGTAGTCGTACACCCCGTCGCGGAAGAACTCCGACGACGCCGGGTCCATGATCAGGCCGATGTCCGTGCCCGGGCGGTAGCCGGTGCGCTCGATGGCGGCCACCACGAAGTCGAGCGCCTCCTCGGCGGTGCGCAGCGCGGGCGCGAAGCCGCCCTCGTCGCCGACGCCCGTGGAGTGTCCGGCGGCCAGCAGGTCGCGGCGCAGGGTGTGGAAGACCTCGCTGCCCATGCGGACGGCTTCGGCGAAGGTGTCGGCGCCCACGGGCGCGATCATGAACTCCTGGAAGTCCAGCGGATTGTCGGCGTGGGCACCGCCGTTGACGATGTTCATCATCGGCAGCGGCAGGAGGTGGGCGTCGGCGCCGCCGAGGTAGCGGTAGAGGGGCAGGCGGTGGGCCGCCGCGGCGGCCTTGGCGGTGGCGAGGGAGACGCCGAGGATCGCGTTGGCGCCGAGCCGCGACTTCGTGGCGGTGCCGTCGAGGTCGATCAGCGCGGCATCGAGACCCGCCTGGTCCGCCGCCTCCCGGCCGCGCACGGCCGCCGCGATCTCCCCGTTGACGTGGGCGACCGCGCGGTCGACGCCCTTGCCGTGCCAGCGCGCGGAGTCTCCGTCGCGCAGTTCCACGGCCTCCCGGGCGCCGGTGGAGGCGCCGGAGGGGACGGCCGCGCGCCCCAGGGACCCGTCCGTGAGGACGACGTCGACCTCGACCGTGGGGTTGCCCCGGCTGTCGATGATCCGGCGTGCGGTGACGGTCTCGATGCGGGCGTCGACGGCCCCGGCTGCCTGTGCGGACATGGTGGTTCCTCCCCGTTGTCATGTGCCGGACCCGGGCTGCGACAGCGCTGGCGCTGGGTCCGACGAGCCCAAACCATACAGCAATGCTGTGCAGTTTTGCTGCACAGCATTGCTGTACAGCATTGCTGTGCAGGTCAGGTGCGCAGCATGGCTGTACAGCGGGGTAAAGTGCCGTATGCCCACCTCGGAAGCCGCCGCCATCGCCGCAGAACTGCGCACCGCGATGGGCAAGCTCACCCGACGCGTCAAGAACGAGGACCGCATCCCGCTGGGCCAGGCCGCCGTGCTCGGCGCGCTCGACCGCAACGGCGCCATGACCACCAGCGACCTCGCCGCCGATCAGCGCGTACGCCCCCAGTCGATGGCCCGGGCGGTGGGGCTGCTCATGGAGCAGGACCTGATCACGCGCCGGGCGCATCCCACGGACGGCCGCAAGTCACTGGTCGAGCTGTCGGACGCGGGACGGACCGCCCTCGAAGCCGAGCGCGGCCGCAGGGCCGGCTGGCTCGCCCAGGCCATCGAGGCCGAGCTCACGGATGACGAGCGGACGCTGCTGGCCCGGAGCGCCGCCCTGCTGGAGCGGCTCGCCACGCGGTAGGGCGCCGTCGGAGAGCCGGTTTCATACGCCAGGTGAATGACCGGCATGGCTTTCGGCTCGCCTTGTCGGATCTGCCTCTGATATGCAGAGGCATGGTCACATTGCAGATGCGCGCTTTCCCTCCCTAACGTGTCGCACATGCAGCACTACACCGTGGGTCAGGCCGCACGTCTGCTCGGCGTGAGCCCCGACACCGCACGCCGCTGGGCCGACGCCGGCAAGGTCCCCACCCACCGGGAAGGAGGCCGCGAAGGCTCGGGGCGCCGCCTCATCGACGGACGGGACCTGGCGGCGTTCGCCGTCGGTCTCGCGCAGCGCCTCCAGGACGGCGACGAGCCGGTCCACAGCTCCGTCCGGAACTCCTTCCCCGGCATCATCACCGCCGTCAAGCTCGGTGACGTGGCCGCCCAGGTGGAAATCCAGGCGGGCCCCCACCGGCTGGTCTCCCTGCTGACCCGGGAATCCGTCGAGGAAATGGGACTGGAGGTCGGAATGCGGGCCACGGCCCGCGTGAAATCCACGAGCGTGCACATCGACCGGACCTGACCGGGCAGTCCCTCCGGCCTTTCCGCGCGGTATCCGGCCCGCCCCGCTCGCGGGCCGGTTCCCCTTCAGTCCCAGGAGAACCAGCGACCATGCCCCGCATCCTCACCACCCGCCGCACCGCCGCCGGCCTCCTCGCCGGTGCGCTCCTGATCCCGGTGCTGGCCGCCTGCTCGGGCAACGACGGCAAGGACGCCACGAGCTCCGCGAGCACCGCGAGCACCGGCAGCTCCGAGTCGGGGATCGCGAAGGCGAACCTGACGGTCCTGGCCGCGGCCTCCCTCACCGACGTCTTCAAGGCGGCGGGCGCCGCGTACGAGAAGGCGCACCCGGGCACGAAGGTCACCTTCTCCTTCGCCGGTTCGCAGGAGCTGGCCGCCCAGGTCAAGCAGGGCGCGCCCGCCGACGTACTCGTCACGGCCGACACCAAGACCATGGACGGGCTGAAGGGCGACACGAACGACCCGAAGGTCATCGCGAAGAACCGTCTGGTCATCGCCACCGGCAAGGGGAACCCCTACAAGATCGACAATCTGAAGGACCTCGCCGACCCCAAGGTCAAGGTCGTGCTCGCCGCACCCGAGGTCCCGGCCGGCCGCTACTCCCAGCAGATCCTCGACGCCCAGAAGATCGACGTGAAGCCGGTATCCCAGGAGCCCAACGTGCGCGCCGTCCTGTCCAAGGTCGAGCTCGGCGAGGCCGACGCCGGCCTCGTCTACAAGACGGACGCCGCCAGTGCCAAGGACAAGGTCGCCGCCGTGGACATCCCCGACGACCAGAACGCCGTCGCCTCCTACCCGGCCGCCTCCCTCAACGGCTCGAAGAACCGCGCCGCGGCCGACGCCTTCGTGACCTGGCTCTCCGGCCCCGAGGGCCAGAAGTACCTCCAGGACGCGGGCTTCCAGAAGCCGTAGCCGGCCCGGCCGGCACGCCGATCGGGGCCGCCCGCGCGCGACCCCCGGCCGTTCACCGCGCCCTCGGCTGTTCCCCGCGCCCCGGCCGTTCCCCGCGCACCGCCCCGACTCCCGCCGAGGACCGCCCCTCATGCTCCGTGGCCGCCGGATATCCGGCACCCGCCCCTCCCTCGCCCTCGCGCTGCCCGCGCTGCTGGCCATCGCGTTCCTGCTGCTGCCCCTGATCGGCATCCTGGTACGCACCCAGTGGAGCGAACTCGCCACGCACCTGACCAGTCCCGGCGTGGTCGAGGCGCTCAAGCTGTCGCTGATCGTCTCCTTCGCCGCGCTCGGCCTCTCCCTGGTCCTGGGCGTGCCCCTGGCATGGCTGCTCGCCCGGGTGGAGTTTCCCGGCAAGACCCTCGTACGGTCCCTGGTCCTGCTGCCGATGGTGCTGCCCCCGACCGTCGGCGGTGTCGCCCTCCTCCTCGGCTTCGGACGGCGTGGACTGCTCGGCCCCTGGCTGGAGGACACCTTCGGGATCGTCTTCCCGTTCCACACCTCCGGCGCGGTCCTGGCCGCGACCTTCGTCGCGATGCCGTTCCTCATCATCAGCCTGGAGGGCACCCTCGCGGGCCTCAAGCCCACCTACGAGGAGACGGCCTCCTCCCTCGGCGCCTCGCCCGTCCGGGTGTTCTTCACCGTCACCCTCCCGATGGTCGCCCCCGGTCTCGCCGCCGGGGCGGCCCTCGCGTGGGCCCGTGCGCTCGGCGAGTTCGGTGCCACGATCACCTTCGCGGGGAACCTGCCGGGCGAGACCCAGACCCTGCCGCTCCAGGTCTACCTGCTCCTCCAGGACGCCCCCGAGGCCGCCACCTCCGTCTCCCTGCTCCTGCTGGCGATCGCCATGGGCGTCCTGGTCGCCCTGCGCGGCCGCTGGACCGGCGCGATCGGCCGCCCCCGCACCGCCACCGCCAAGCCGGAGCCGGCCGCCCCGGTCCTGGCCACCACCGAACCGCCCGCCCCCCTGGAACAGACCGAGCCCTGGCCGCTGCACGCGGAGGTGACCGGCTTCAACGAGCTCACCCTCGACGCCGAACCGGGCACCACCATCGCCGTCGTCGGCGAGAACGGCGCCGGCAAGACCACCCTGCTCCGGGCCCTCCTCGGCCTGACCCCGCGCGCCCACGCCGAACTCAGGCTCGGCGACCTCGACGTGACCGCCCTGCCCCCGCACAAACGGCAGGTCGCCTGGGTCCCGCAGGACGGCGCGCTCTTCCCGCACCTGAACGCCCTCGCCAACACCGCCTACGGGCTCCGCGCACACGGCATGCCGAAGGCCGAGGCCCGCACGGAGGCCCGGCGCTGGCTCGACCGGCTCGGAGTCGGCCACCTCGCCCACCGCAAGCCCGCCGAACTCTCCGGCGGCCAGGCCCAGCGCGTCGCCCTCGCCCGCGCCCTCGCGGCCCGTCCCCGCCTGCTGCTCCTCGACGAACCCCTCGCGGCCCTCGACCAGACCACGCGCGCCCACGTACGCCACACCCTGCGCCGCCACCTCGCCGGTTTCGGCGGGGTCTGCCTCATCGTCACCCACGACCCGGTCGAGGCCGTCTCGCTCGCCGACCGGGTCCTCGTCCTCGCCGACGGCCGCACCCTCCAGGACGCCCCGCCCGCCGAGGTCACCCGCCACCCCCGCTCCCCATGGGTGGCCCGCATGCTCGGCCGCAACGCCTGGCCCTGCACCGCCACCCGCGAAGGCCTCGTCCTCGCGACCGGCGGCATCCTGGTCGCCGCCGACCCGCTCCCCGAAGGCGCCAGGGCACTGGCGATCATCGCCCCCGAGTCCGTCTCCCTCCACCGCGACAAGCCCACCGGCAGCCCCCGCAACGCGTGGCCCGGCACCGTCCGCGAGATCACCGTCGTCGGCAGCCGCCTGCGCATCCTGATCACCTCGGACCGGACCCCGGACCTCATCGCCGAGATCACCCCCCAGGCCGCGACCGAGCTCGCCCTCGCCGACGGCACCGGCATCTGGGCCGGCCTCAAGGCCACGGAGATCACCCTCGTCGAACTCTGAACCCGGTCCGGAGGGCCCGGCGGCAGGCTGGGCGGCCCCTCGGCGAGGTCACAGGTCCTTGGCGGGCCAGTCGAGGAGGCGGGCGCCGATGACGGCCGTCTGGAGCGTGTAGCGGTGGGCCGGGTCGGCCGGGTCGGCGCCGGTGAACCGGTGGATCCGCTCCAGGCGGTAGGTGAACGCCCGCACGCTCAGGCTCAGCCGCCGCGCCGCTTCGGTCGCATTGCAGCCGGAGTCGAAATAGGCGATCAGCGTGTCGAGCATCGGGCCCGCCCCGCCCCGCGACCGCGTCAACGGCCCGAGCGTGCTCAGCACCAGATCGGCCATGGCCTGCCGGTCCCGCGTCAGGACCGGGTACACCAGCAGGTCGCAGGCGCGCAGCACCCGGTCGTCCAGGCTCATGCGGCCGGCCAGTTCGAGCGCGTTCAGCGCCTCCTCGTAGGAGTGGACGACTCCGCCCGCGCCCGCGTGCGGGCGGCCGATGGCCACCCGGCCGCCGTCGGAACCCGCGTGCGCCTGCTCGGCGAAGTACACGAGGACGTCGTCCTGGTCGGCCGGAGCCACGCAGACGAGGCGGCCCTCCTTGGTGGTGAGCAGGATGCGCCGGTTCCCGAACCGTCCCACGAGCGCCCGCTCGACCCGTCGGACCGCCGGGTGGACGTCGTCGTACACCTGCGGCCCCTCGGCGACCGCGACCGCGTGCGTGTGGGAGAGCAGCAGCCCGAACCGTTCCGCGCGCTCGGCGAGACGCCCGGGGTCGCTGCTGCGGCCGTACAGGAGGTCGTCGATGAACTCCCTCCGGGCCGCCTCCTCCTTCCGTACGGCCGCCAACTGCGCCCGCTCGTGGCCTTCGGCGAGTGCGTCGACCACCTGCTCGACGGCGGCGAGTACCCGGTCGACGGGTGCGCGGGGCAGGTCGGGACAGGCGGTACGGGTCGTCGAGAGGTACTGGCGGACCAGGGGCCGAAGCCCGAAACCGGCCTCGGCGGCCCGCTCGCCCACCGCCCGGCGCGACTCCAGCTCTTCGCGCGTGAGCCGACGGCCGGTCCCGCAGACCTCGGTGAGGATCCCGACGAAGCCGTCGAGATAGTCCTCGGGTATTTCCCGCCCTGCCACGGAATCTCCTGCATCCTGATGCGCTGCCCGCGCGTTCTTGACGTACAGCGGTCAAGGTTGGCAGACCGTCACCTTCAGCCTGCATTCGGCATCAAGATGCCGTAAAGACTGCTGGTGTCCGGCAGTGCGGAAGGCCGTGCCCCGTTGCCAGGATGACTGCGGGGGGACACGGGGGGATGGTCCCGGTGCCGGGGGCGCGGTCGCGCCCGGCACCGGGTCCCGCCCGGCGCCCGGCCCGGCACGCGGTCGAGAGCGAAGGGGCGGGACCAGTGGACGAGTTCATCGACGCCGCCCTGGGGTTCCCCGCCGGGATCTTCACCGTCGCGCTGGCCGTCGTCGTCGTGTACTGGCTGGTCGTCCTGTTCGGGGCCGTCGAGCACGGTGCGTGGGAATCCGACGCCGGGTCCCGCGCCCTGGGGGCGCCCGGCGTCCCGGTCGCCGTCTCCGTCTCGGTGCTGGTCACCGTCGCCTGGTTCACCGGCCTCGTCGGCACCGTCCTGGCCGACCGCCTGGGGCTCGGCGGCGGCTCCGCCCTCCTCCTGCTCGCGCTCGCGCTGCTCGTCGCCCGCGGCGCGACGGGTCTGCTGCGACGACCGCTGCGCCGCGTGTTCCGGCCCGACGACCCGCCGCCCTCGCGCCAGGACTTCATCGGCCGGATCGCCGTGATCCGGACCGGCCGGGTGGACGCCCGCTTCGGACAGGCCGAGGTGGCCGCCGACGACGGCTCGACCGCCATCGTGCAGGTCCGCCAGTACGCCGCGGACCCGCTGACCCGCGGCAGCATCGCCCTGCTCTACGCGTACGACGAACCGGGCGAGTTCTTCTGGGCCGCGCCGTACGACACGGCACTGGACCCCCGCACCACCGGCTGAGCCCCCGTCGGCCCCTGCCCGTCACCGCACCTTCACCGCAAGGACCCCACCATGGACGCCATCTCCCTGGGCATCGGCGTGCTCGTCGCCGTTGTCCTGCTCATCGCGGTCGCGCTGCTCGTCATCGTCAGCCGGCTCTTCCGCAAGGTCGAGCAGGGCAAGGCGCTGATCGTCTCCAAGATGCGGAAGGTCGACGTGACCTTCACGGGGCAGGTCGTCCTGCCCGTGCTGCACAAGGCCGAGTACATGGACATCTCGGTGAAGACGATCGAGATCCGCCGCACCGGACGGGAGGGGCTGATCTGCCAGGACAACATCCGCGCCGACATCCACATCAACTTCTTCGTGCGGGTCAACAAGACGGTCGAGGACGTCATCAAGGTCGCCCAGGCCATCGGCACGCAGCGGGCGAGCGACAGCGCGGCCATCCAGGACTTCTTCGCCGCCAAGTTCTCCGAGGCCCTCAAGACGGTCGGCAAGCAGCTCGACTTCGTCGATCTCTACACCAAGCGCGAGGAGTTCCGGGACCGCATCATCCAGGTCATCGGTACCGATCTGAACGGCTACCACCTCGACGACGCGGCCATCGACTTCCTCGAACAGACCCCCATGACGCAGTTGGACGCGGCCAACATCCTCGACGCACAGGGCATCCGCAAGATCACGGAGCTGACGGCCGTCGAGCACGTGCGCACGAACGAGTTCCAGCGCACGGAGGAGAAGGAGATCACCCGGCAGAACGTCGACGCCCGGGAGACCATCCTGGAACTGGAACGGCGGCAGTCCGAGGCGGAGATCAAGCAGCGGCGTGAGGTGGAGACCCTGCGGGCCCGGGAAGAGGCCGCCACGGCCAAGGTGCAGGAGGAGGAACGCCTCGGAGCCCAGGGCGCGTTCCTGAGGACCGAGGAACTCCTCGGGGTGCAGCGTGAGAACCAGGCGCGCGAGATCACGGTCGCCCAGAAGAACCGCGAGCGGGTCATCGCCGTCGAGAACGAGCGGATCGAGAAGGACCGCATGCTCGAAGTCATCGCGCGCGAGCGGGAGACCGCGCTCTCGTCGATCGCCAAGGACAAGGAGGTCGAGGCGGAGCGCCGCGAGGTCGCCGACGTGGTCCGGGAGCGGATCGCGGTGGACCGTACGGTCGCCGAGCAGGAGGAGTCCATCAAGAAGCTGCGGATGGTCGAGGAGGCCGAGCGCACCCGGCAGGCGATCGTCATCGGCGCCGAGGCGGAGGCACAGGAGCGGCTGGTCAAGGACATCAAGGCGGCGGAAGCCGCGGAGGCCGCCGCCAGGCACCGCGCCGCGGAACAGCTGACGCTCGCCGAGGCCCGGCTGAAGTCCGCCGACTTCGACGCCCGCGCCAAACTGCGGCTCGCCGAGGCCGTCCAGGCCGAGACGGCGGCGGCCGGGCTGGCGGCGGTGCAGGTACGGGAGAAGGAAGCCGACGCGATCGAGAAGACCGGCCGCGCGGAGGCGCACGCCACCCAGGCACGGCTGACGGCACAGGCCGAGGGTACGAAGGCGCAGGCGGGCGCCGAGGCCGCGTTGATCGGGGAGAAGCTCAGGGCCGAGGCGGCCGGGCTCACGGAGAAGGCCGCCGCGATGGCCGCGCTGGACGAGGCCTCGCGCGGGCACGAGGAGTACCGGCTGAGGCTGGCGGCCGAGAAGGAGATCCGGCTGGCCGGGCTCGACGTGCAGCGCCAGGTCGCCGAGGCGCAGGCCATGGTGGTCGCGGCCGGACTGGAGAAGGCCGACATCGACATCGTCGGCGGCGACTCGGTCTTCTTCGACCGTCTCGTCTCCTCGATCTCCCTGGGCAAGGGCGTGGACGCCTTCGTCCACAACTCCGACACCGCGCAGCGCCTGGCGGGTCCCTGGCTGGACGGTACGTCCGACTTCACCCAGGACATCACGCGCGTGCTCGGCTCCCTCTCGACCGCCGACGTCCAGAACCTGACCGTGTCGGCGCTGCTGATGAAGCTGATGCAGGGGGCGGGCGCGCAGTCCGGACAGCTCGGGGAACTGCTGGAGAAGGCCGACCGGTCGGGAATCGCCGACATGCCGCTCACGAAGCCGGGCGCCGGCCTCAACGGGACGGCCACGGCCTGACCCGGCCGGGGCCGGGCCGCTTCCGCGGTCGGGCCCCTTACGCGCCCGGGGGCCGGCGCACACGACGCGCCGGCCCCCGGGCGCCGCCGCCGAGACGGGCCGAGACCGCAGACACCGTACGCACCCGCAGGGAGCCGGACAGACCATGACCAGCGCGATGTCCTCCATGGACGCGGGCACCTACGAGGTGCTGCGGGACCGCCTCGCCGCGCAGTCCGCCGAGTTGGCCCGCCGGACTCAGGCCCTCAACACCCGCCGGACCGAAGGGCTCGGCCCCACCGAGCCCGCCCTGGCCGGCTCGGGGCGCGTGCACACCGAGCACGGCGCCGTGCCCCGCGACATCGTGGCCGTCGGCGACGCACTCCTCTTCGGCCACGACCCCGTTCCCGGACACAGGCCCGAAACCGCGGTGAGCGACGTCCTCACCCTGCACGACCGCGACCTGAACCGGCTCCCCGACGACGCCGTCCCCGGGCTCCTCGACGATCCGGCCTTCCTCCGCGAATTCGCCGCCCTGTACCGCTACTACCGCCAGACGCGCCTCCTGCGGCTGCGCCACGTCGAGGGCAGGCTGCTCGCCGTCTTCCGCACCGGGGACGGCGACGAGGACGTCCGCGTCCTGCGCTGGGCCCTGGGCAACGACGGAACCGTCACGTTCCTGGACGCGCGCGGCGAGCGCGACCACGTCCTGCCGCCCGCGTACGACTTCGAGTGGACCGCCGCCACCCGCGAGGACCACGTCCCGGGCCGGCACCCGCACGTGTCGATCGGGGGAGAGGTCTTCGTCTCCACGGTCGGCGGACACCTCACCGTCAAGACCGAGGACGACACCGAGACCGGGGAGGGGATCCACCGGGAGCCGGTCGACGAACCGCTCCAGTCCCTCGCCGACGCCGACATCGATCACGCCCGCGTCGGACCACTGATCCTGCTGCGGGTGCGCCCGTACAAGGAGGAGTCCCCACGGCACCTGGTCTTCAACGGCATCACCGGGACGGTGGTCCGCCTCGACGCCCTCGGACAGGGGGCCCGTCGGCTGCCCGGGGAACAGGGGATCGTCTTCCCCGGCGGCTACCACCTCACCACCGGGCTCACCAGGACCTTCGACACCACCACCGAGGGCCTGGAGTTCGAGCGCGCCGTGCGCTCGCCCAACGGCGAGGACGTCCTCCACGTCTTCCACGCACGGGCGGAGGGACGCAGCCTGCTCCTGCCGTACAACCTGATCCGCAAGGAGGTCGCCACCCCGATCCCCTGCCACGGGTACGCGCTCTTCGACGACGGCACCCTGCTGGTGCTGCGCGCCGACCCCGAGGAACCGGCCCGGGTCCACCCGGTCCAGCGGTGGAGCACCCCGTACGCCCGCGACACCCAGGCGGCCGGCCGGCCCGTCGCCGCCGGGGCACTGGCCCGCGTCGGCAACGCCGACCTCGTCCGCGGCATAGCGGACCTCCTCTCGATCGCCGGCGCGGTCGCGGACACGACCCCCACCGCCGCCGTCTTCGAGACGCTCGTGAGCGCCTGCGTCCGTGCCGATGACCGGCACCACTGGCTCGGTGACCCCGAACTCGGCGACCTGCGCACACCGCTCGGCGAGCTCCGGGCCACCGCCGAACAGGTGCTGACCGAGTTCGAGACGGTCCGGACCCTGACCCGGCGGGCCGCCGACGCGCTCGACGGGGCCGCCGGGCGGATCGCCACGCTGGTCCGGCGCATCCGGGGCGAGGGCCCCCGTAGCGCGGGCGACTGGGTGGACCGGCTGACAGAACTTCGCCGCGCCCAGGGGCACCTGCTCACGTTGCGGGAACTGCGCCACGCGGACACCGGGCGCATCGACGGGCTCGCCGCGGAGACCACCTCCGACATCGCTTCCTTCGCCGCACGCGCGATGGTCTTCCTCTCCCGCGAGGACGCCTTCGCGGCCCACCACGAGGAGGTCGCACGGCTCACGCGGGAAGCCGCGGCGATCGCCACGGTCGCCGGAGCGCTGCCACTGGCCGACCGGCTCGACGCGCAGACCGAGGGGCTGAGCTCCGTCACCGAGATCGTCGCCGGCCTGGACACCGGGGACGCGACGGTCCGGACGTCCGTCCTGGATCAGATCGCCGAAGTGCTCGGCGGCGTCAACCGGGCCCGTGCCACCCTCGACGCCCGGCGCCGCGAGCTGCTCGCACAGGAGGGCAGGGCCGAGTTCGCGGCCGAATCCGCGCTGCTCGCCCAGACGGTCACCGGGGCCCTCGCCGCCGCGGACACCCCGGACGCGTGCGACGAGCAACTGGCCCGCCTGCTGCTGCGCCTGGAACAACTGGAGTCGCGCTTCGCCGATCACGACCCCTTCCTCGTGGAACTGGCCGCCAGGCGCACCGAGGTGTACGAGGCCCTCTCGGCCCGCAAGCAGACCCTTCAGGACGACCGCGCCCGCCGGGCCGAGCGGCTGGCGGGCTCGGCCGCCCGGGTCCTGGAGACCGTGACCCGCCGGGCGTCGACGCTGGCCGACACCGACGCCGTCAGCACCTTCTTCGCCTCCGACCCGATGGTGGCCAAGATCCGCCGCACCGCGGACGAACTGCGGGAACTGGGCGAGCGCACCCGCGCCGAGGAGCTCGACGGCCGGCTGAAGGCCGCCGGGCAGGAAGCCGCCCGCGCCCTGCGCGACCGCACGGAGCTGTACGCGGACGGCGGCCGGACCGTACGCCTGGGCCGGCACCGGTTCGCCGTCAACACCCAGCCCCTGGACCTCGCGCTCGTGCCGCACGGCGACGGCCTCGCCTTCGCCCTCACCGGCACCGACTACCGCTCCCCGGTCACCGATCCGGACTTCGCGGCCACCCGCGCCTACTGGGGCCAGTCACTGCCCTCCGAGAACGCCGACGTCTACCGCGCCGAGTACCTCGCCGTACGGCTGCTGACCGAACACGGCCCCACCGCCCTCGCCGGGGCGGACCTGCCCGCGCTGGTGCGGCGGGCCGCGGAGGCCGCGTACGACGAGGGCTACGAACGCGGCGTCCACGACCACGACGCGACCGCGATCCTGACCGTCCTGCTGCGGCTCCACGAGGGCGCGGGCCTGCTGCGCTACCCGTCCCGGGCACGGGCCGAGGCCCAGCTGTTCTGGGCGCACCGGACGACCGGCCCCGAGCGGGAGGCCTGGACCCGGCGCGCGAGCGCCCTCGCCCGGGTCCGGACGGCCTTCGGGGCCACCCCGGCGATCACCGCGTTCACGGCGGAGCTCGCCGGCGCCATCGGAGGCGGCCCGCAGGCCGCCGAGTACCTCTTCGAGGAACTGGCCGCCTCCGGCGGGTTCGTCACCGGCAAGGCCACCCGGCTCCTCCTCGACACGTTCCGCCGGACGGTGGGGACCGCCGCCTACGACGAGGACCTCGCCGCCCTCGACGCACCGCAGGACCGGCGCCAGCTCGTCGAGGCCTGGCTCACCGCCTTCGCCGGCGCGACCGGGGAGCCGGTCGAACCCGGCGACCTCGCGGAGGCCGTCGCCGTCGAGCTCTGCCCGGACCTGCGCCGGTACGGGTCGGACGCCGCCCTGACCGCCACCGTCGCCGGTCTCCTCGGCCGGCACCCCCGCATCACCGACCGGACGCTCACCGTCCGAATCGACGAACTGATCGACCGGGTGCACGAGTTCACGGCGAACACCACTGTCGGCTTCAGGGCCTACCAGCGACGGCGCACGGAACTGGTGGCGAGGGAAAGGAGCCGCCTGAGGCCGGACGAGTACCGGCCCAGGGTCATGTCCTCCTTCGTCCGCAGCCGCCTCCTCGACGAGGTCTGCCTGCCGCTCATCGGTGACAACCTGGCCAGGCAACTCGGCACCACGGGCGAGACCGGGCGCACCGACAGCAACGGCCTGCTCCTGCTGGTCTCCCCGCCCGGCTACGGCAAGACGACCCTCGTGGAGTACGTCGCCGACCGCCTCGGCCTGGTCCTGGTGAAGGTCAGCGGCCCGGCCCTGGGCCGCGACGTCACCTCCCTCGACCCCGCCGAGGCCCCGAACGCGACCGCCCGCCAGGAGATCGAAAAGATCAACTTCGCGCTGGAGGCGGGCAGCAACATCCTGCTCCACCTGGACGACATCCAGCACACCTCGCCCGAGCTGCTGCAGCGGTTCATCCCCCTCTGCGACGCCACCCGCCGGATGGAGGGCGTCCGCGACGGCCGGGCGCGCACCTACGACCTGCGCGGCAAGCGGTTCGCCATCTGCATGGCCGGCAACCCCTACACCGAGTCCGGGCAGGCCTTCCGGATCCCCGACATGCTCGCGAACCGCGCCGACGTGTGGAACCTCGGCGACGTCCTGACCGGCAAGGAAGAGGCCTTCGCCACCAGCTTCATCGAGAACGCGCTCACCTCCAACCCGGTGCTGGCGCCCCTCGCGGGCCGTGAGCGCACGGACCTGGACCTGCTCCTGCGGCTGGCGGCCGGCGACCCGTCCGCCCGTGCGGACCGCCTCGTCCACCCGTACCTCCCCGCGGAACGGGACCGCGTCCTCGCCGTCCTGCGCCACCTGCTCACCGCCCGGACGACCGTCCTCGCGGTCAACGCCGCGTACATCGCCTCCGCGGCGCAGAGCGACACCACGCGCACCGAGCCGCCGTTCCGCCTCCAGGGCTCCTACCGCAACATGAACAAGATCGCCGCCCGTATCGATCCCGTCATGAACCCCGCCGAGCTGGCCGCCCTCCTCGACGACCACTACGCCGCCGAAGCACAGACCCTCAGGTCCGACGCCGAGTCCAACCTGCTCCGGCTCGCCGAACTGCGCGGCACCCTCACCCCGGAGCAGGCCGAGCGGTGGGCGGCGGTCAAGGCGGCGTACGTACGCAGCCGAGGCCTCGGGGACCCGCGAGCGGACCCCCTCTCCCGGGCCGCGTCCGCCCTCGGGCTGCTCGCGGACCGAGTGGCATCACTCGAAGCCACCCTCACGACGGCCTCCGCCCCCGCGGCCGCCTCCCCGCGGCCGACCCCATGAGCGCCCCGCCGCCCTCTTGGATGCTGCCAGCGTTCCGCCCGTGAGCGGTGACACGCTCGGGATCGATGAACGCGGTCAACGCGTCCACAGTTGCGTCGGGCTGCTCGTCGGGAATGAAGTGTCCGGCTTGCGGGATGACGACGCCGGTCGCGTTCTCTGCCCACGGACTGATGGAGGCGGCCATGTCGGGGATCGAGCCGTGGGAGCTGGAGACTCCCAGGACCGGGACGGTCACGTGCCCCCGTTCGAGAGCGTCATGGTTCCTGCGCGCTGATTCCGCGGCGTCGCGGTAGTAGGCGAGAGACGCCGAAAGCCCTCCCTCGGCCGCGATGGCGGCGGCGTAATGGTCGATCTCGGCGCCGTCGAAGGTGTTCGGGGACAGGGCTTTGACCTTCAGGAACCAGCCGACGTAGTCACGCTCGCGGCCGGTGAGCAGCGTCTCGGGCAGTTCGGGCACCAGGTGGAACGCGAAGTGCCAGGTCTTCCAGGCCCGGTCGGGGTCCGTCGGGATGGAGTCCGGGAGGGTGATTCCGGGAATGCCGGCGTCGAGCAGAGCGATACCGTGCAGGCGCTCTTCGTACTTCAGGGCCAGCGAGAAGGCGACCCAGGCTCCGATGTCGTGGGCGACGAGCCAGCACTTCGGCACGTTGAGCGCGGTCAGCGCGGCCTGGACGCGCGAAGCGACGGTGTGGGTGTCGTAGCCCCCTTGAGGGCGCTCGGAGTGGCCCTGCCCCGGCAGGTCGATCGCGATCACGTGGAATCGCTCGGCAAGACCCGGCATCACCTTTCGCCAGGCCCACCAGGTCTGCGGGAATCCGGCGAGCAGGACGACGGTGGGACCGGCGGGCCGGCCGCCTTCCACGGCATGGAGCCGGATTCCTTCCGCGTCGACCCAGCGGTGGGCGAAACCCGCAAGGTCGTGCAGCGGCAACCCGGGGACGGGGTTCTGGTCGCAGGAGCGGTTCGGGGCTACGGCGTCGTCGGTCATGTCCGGAGCCTACGGCATCTTGAACTGATCAGTTCAAGATAGGATGGGCAGGGCCGCAACGGCCGGTACAAGAGCGAGGTGCATGCGTGATGGCCGGGAAGAAGCAGTTCGACGTGGGCATCGCGCTCGACGCGGCGATGGTCCGGTTCTGGCGGGCCGGATACGCCGACACGTCTCTCGACGACCTCTCCAGGGCGACCGGACTGAACCGCAGTTCCATCTACTCCTCGTTCGGCGACAAGGACTCGCTCTACCTGCGCTGCCTGGACCGCTACGCCGCGCGGTACGGAAGCAGGTACGACCAGGCGCTCTCGTGTGCGCCCGAGGAACCGCTCCGGGCGGTAAGGGCGTTCTTCGACGTCACCCTGCAACGCATCGCCGACCCTGACGTACCGGATGGATGCCTGATCGCCCAGACCGCGATGGCGGCACCGGCGCTCAGCCCCACCATCGCCGCACGCGCGATCCAAGCCCTGGACGCTCAGCACGCACGGCTGCGGACCGCTTTGAGCGCCGCACAGTTGGCCGAAGACGATGCCGACGACTTCGCGGTTCACATGACGGCGGTCAACCAGTCGCTGGCCGTGATGAGCAGGACCGGGGCGAGCCAGAAGCAGCTCCGCACGGTCATCGACATCAGCATGAGCGCGCTCGCGCGCACCTTGCACGCCCGGAGCTGACCTCGCCCGTCGCGCCACCCGTATGGCGCTGATGTTCCGAACGGACGTCGCGGAGGTACAAGTACGTGCCGTGTCGCCATTCCTAGGATTCGACGGCAGAAGGGAAATCCCGGGCTGTCCAAAGACGGTTGCACGCCTTCTGCGCGCCGGGCTCGGAGGCGGCCGAGCGAGGCACCGGGCCGACCTGAGGAGCGGAGACATGATGGGCCAGAGTCCTTACGACCATGTCGTGGTGGGAGCGGGGACAGCGGGGTGCGTGATCGCCTCCCGGCTTTCGGAACGCCCCGGCGTCCGGGTGCTGCTGCTGGAGGCGGGAGCCCGGGACTCGACCGAGGCGATGGCATCTCCTTGGGGGTTCCTGGGGTTCGACCCGTCATCCCTCTGGCCGGGCGCCTCGACCGTGCAGGCCGGTACGGGCAGGGCCGCCGAGGTGCTGCGCGGTAAGGCGCTCGGCGGATCGTCGAGCATCAACGGCCTCTACCACCTGCGGGGGCACCGCTCCGGCTACGACGAATGGCCCGGACTCGGCGCTCCGGGCTGGGGTTTCGACGATCTGCTGCCCTACTTCCGCCGCAGCGAGAGCACGCGCGGTCGTGACGCCTCCGTGCGGGGCACGGACGGGCCGGTCGTGGTCGCCCCGGTTCCGGAACCCCATCCCCTGGCCACGGCGGGCGTCGACGCCGCGGTGCAGGCCGGTTTCACACGCGCCGAGGACATCGGCGGCGGGCTGGAGACCGGGTTCGGGTGGAGCGACATGAATCTGCCCGGCGGCGCCCGCCAGAGCGCGGCCGACGCCTACATCCGCCCGTTCCTCGACCGGCCGAACCTCGACGTCGTCACGGACGCGACCGTGCGGCGGCTGCGCATCACCGCGGGCCGCTGCACCGGCGTCGAGTACACCGTGGGTGGCGCGCACCTGTCCGTCGAGAGCGCGGAGGTCATACTGACCGCGGGGGCCATCGGTTCCGCGCACCTCCTGATGCTGTCAGGGATCGGCCCGGCACGACACCTCGGCGAACACGGCATCGGCGTCGTCGCCGACCTGCCGGGAGTGGGCTCCCACCTGCAGGACCATCCGATGGCGGCAGTGGTGTACGAGGCGAGCCGGCCCGTACCGTTCGTTCCCGCCAACCCGCCGGCCGAAATGATGGGCCTGCTGTACAGCGACCCCGCCGCGGCCCGGCCGGACCTCCAGGTCTACGTCGTCGCCGCACCGCTCCCGTCGGCATGGGGCCGACCGCCGGCGGGCGGCTACTCCATCGCCTTCTCCGCGATGGCTCCGCACAGCAGCGGCTCCGTGCGCCTGGCGGACGCCCATCCCGCGAGCGCTCCCGTCGTCGACCCCGGCTATCTGAGCGACGAGCGTGACCTGGAGGTCATGCGCAAGGGCCTGGAAGTGGCACGCCGCATCGGGGAGGCCGACGCGTTCGCCGTCTGGCGCAAGCAGGAAGCGGTGCCGGGCTCCGGGACGAGCGGCGCATCCGCCGACGAGTTCATCCGCAAGGCCACCGGCCCCTACTTCCACTTCACCGGCACCTGCCGCATGGGAACCGACGCCGATGCCGTCGTCGACCCTGCGAACCTGCGCGTACACGGGATCGCCGGACTGCGGGTCGCCGATGCCTCGGTGATGCCGTCCATCCCCTCGGCCAACACCAATGCGACCGTCTACGCCATCGCCGAACGGGCTGCCGAACTGCTCGACTGAGCCTTCCCCCGCGCCCAAGGCACTCCCACATCCACATCGCGCCTCACCACCCGTCGAGCACGGCGGGCAGATGCACATCCAATTGCATGCGAGTAATCCTTGCCGTTCTTCACATGCATTTGAAGTTAATGGTGGGGCTCTATACCTTCGAGTCGAAAGCGCAGGAAACAACGCGCAGTTCGGCCCCGAACGGCCTCACCACCCCTCCTCAGACAGGAGCACCACCATGTCCGCAACCCTTCAGACCCCTGACACCGCCCTCTCCGACGCCGACCTGCTCGACCGGACCGCGGCCGCCGTGCGTGAGGCCGGTTCGGCGCTGCGCGAGCGGTTCGGCGAGGTGGTCCGCTACGAGAGCCGTGAGGAGCTGATGGGCGCGCTCGCCGCGAATGACGACACGGCCCTCGGTATCCTGCGGCCCCGCCTCACGGCCCTGCGCCCGGACGCCGGCTGGGTGGAGGACGAGCTGGACGGCGGGGCGCTGCCGTCCGGGGAGTGGTGGGTCGTGGACCCGGCCGAGGGCAACGTCAACCACCTGCACGCGCTGCCGGAGTGGGCGGTGACCGCCACCCTCGTACGCGATAACCAGCCGGTGCTCACCGTGGTCCACCTGCCGTTGACCGGCGAGACGTACACCGCGCTCGCCGGGGCGGGTGCCTACCTCGACGGCCGTCCGCTGCACGTCTCCCGGACCGCGGACCTCGCTCTGGGCATCGTGGCCACCAGCCAGGCCCGGCCGGACGAGGACGAGGAGGTCGTCCGGCGCGTCGGCTCCTCGATCACCGCGATGCTCTTCGACGCACTCGTCGTCCGCGTCGCCGTCCCCGCCACCCTGCACCTGACGAACGTGGCCGCCGGCCGCACCGACGCCTTCTGGCAGTTCGCCGGCGCCCGCGCGGACCTGCTGCCCGGCGCGCTCCTCGTCACCGAGGCCGGCGGACGGATCACCGACACCGAAGGCCGCCCCTGGACCCCGCAGAGCGCCGGCTTCCTGGCCGCCGCGCCCGGCGTCCACGCGGCGGCCGTCGCCACGCTCACCCGCTGACCCCGTACACCACAACCGCACCCACGCAAGGACATCACCATGACCACCATCGCAGTACTCGGAAACGGCCGCGTCGGAGGCAACCTGGCCGCCGCCCTCACCCGCGCAGGACACGAGGTGACCGTCGCGGACCGCACACCGGGCGCCGCCGCCGACGCCGCCCGGCGCGCCCGCATCGTCATCAACGCCACCCCGGGCGCCGGCTCCCTGGAACGGCTCGCCGCCCTGCGCGACGAACTGCACGACAAGATCCTCGTGGACGTCTCCAACGCCACCGTCGACGGACCGGACGGACTGCCCGCCGACCTGCTCTACCCCGGATCGAGCCTCGCCGAGCAACTCCAGGAAGCACTCCCCGAAACACACGTCGTCAAGACCCTCAACACCATGCTCTTCCCGGTCATGACCGCCCCGGGCATGCTCGCCCAGACGCCCACCGTGTTCCTCTCCGGCGAGGACCCGCTGGCCAAGCAGACCGTCCGCGAACTCCTCACCGACCTCGGCTGGCACAAGGAATGGATCACCGACCTCGGCGGGATCCGGACCGCCCGCGCCACGGAGGCCGCGATCCTGTTCGTCCCGCACGTCATTCGCTCCAGCGGATTCACGCCCTTCGCGATCTCGATCACCCGCTGACCGCCGAGCCGCGCCTGCACGCCCCGGCCGGACCGGTCGGTACCCGGGTGCAGGGGCGGCAGGAGGACCGGCCACCATCTCTCGACCGCTGCCATGCGAGCCGTTTATAGGAAGATTGCACGGTGCCCACATGGGTCATGGTGGCGTCCTGCGGAACACGATCACCACAGGATGGTGTTGAAGCACGGAATACGAGGGGATCGGAGCGGGATGCACGGTACGGGAGCGGAAGTCGACGGCAGCCGCGGGGTGTTCGCGGTGGACTCGACCGCCCCGGGTTCCGCTCCGCGGGGACTCGACGTCTTCCGGCGCGGGTGGCAGACGCAGGTCGGCGACGATGTCTTCCAACTGCCGGCCTTCAGCCCGGACACGATCGGTGACTTCCGGGTCAAGGGCAACGTGGCCAAGGTGCACGGCGCGGCGATCGCCGATCTCCACGCCGCGTCGGCAACCCGGACCGCGGAGGTCCCGGGCGGCGATCAGGACCTGGTTGCCATGTACGTCGTGCGGCGCGGCGCATGGACTCTGGGCGGCCCGTCCGGTCACGGCGACCGGACCGTGTCGGCCGGGCAGTTCCTCGTCCGGCACCTCGGGAGCCTGACGGCCTTCGAGACGTCGGCACACCTCACGGCGAAGTTCCTCGTCCTGCCCCCCGGCGAGCTCAAGCCCCTGCTCGGGAGCCGGGTCATCACCGGGCCGGCGGACTCGGCCGAGATGCGCTTGCTGACGGCCCTTACGGACATGATCCACACCACCGTGGCCGACCTCGGCCCGGCCGGTGTGGAAGCCGCCCAAGGCACCCTGGTCGAGCTGACCAAGGCGGTGGCGAAGGGCCGGTTCGACGACGCGGAACCCCGGCTGGCTCCCGCGCTCACCCAGGCGGCCAAGGACCTCGCGGACCGTCGGCTCGCCGATCCCGAGCTCTCCCCGGCGATGCTGGCGCGTGAACTCAACGTCTCCGTCCGTACGCTGAACCGGGCGTTCGCAGCCGTGGGTGAGCAGGTGACCACGTACATCCGCCACCGGCGCCTGCACGAGGCCCGGCTCGCCCTTGTCGCGCCGTCAGGGCGCTTGAGCATTACGGAACTCGCCGCACACTGGCAGTTCGCGGACGGCAGCCACTTCACCCGAGCCTTCAAGAAGCACTACGGCCAGACTCCCACCGAGTACGCCCGCTCGACCCGAGCAGGCTCACTCTCGCCGAACCGGCCCCCACCGGGCCGCGGGCCGGCCGAAAGCGCGTGACCGGAGGTACGGCCCCAGGCGACCGCGGCGTGAAGTGGGTGGCGGACCTGCCTCGAAGTTCGAGAACATCCGGTCATGTTGGATGGCGCGGCAGGACAGGACCTTCCCGTCGGCTTCGGGTTCCGGCGGTATCGCGGCGACGAAGACCACAGCGCCATGGCCGCGGTGCGGCTGGGGTGTGTCGAACGGGACCGGATCGATGCCCATTCCGTTGTCGAAGGGCTTCCTACAGCGGCCGAGATCGCCCGGGCTTCCGCCAGGCTGGAGGAGCCGTCCAAGAACCAGATCCTGGTAGTGCTCGACGGGAGCGTCGTCGGCTACTCGACGATCCGGTGGTGGCAGGAGCGGGACGATACGTGGCTGTATCTGCACAGCGGCCACCTCTTGCCCGAGCATCGCCGCCAGGGCATCGGCTCGGCCATGCTGAGCTGGGCCGAAGAGCGGATCCGCCGGCTCGTCGAACAGCATGGAACGGCGCGGACGGCGGTGATCGGAGCGAACGCCACGGCCTCCGAGCAGGACGCCACGGCGCTCCTGCTCGCCGCGGGCTACCGACGTGTCTTCAGCCTGGTCGAGCTGGAGCTGCGCGATCTGCAGCAGTTGCCCGAGCCGGGCGGTGAACTGCCGGCCGGGATACGGACGGGGCCGATCGGGGCGAGCCACTACCGTGCAGCCTGGAGGACGGTCGTCGATTCGTACGCGGACACCGGTTTCACTCAGAAATGGCCTTTCCAGGACTTCGTCGACACCGCCGACCCGGCATGCTGGCGGGCTGCCTGGAACGGGCAGGACATGGTCGGCGTCGCCCTCTGCTCCATCCGCCGCCACGACCACACCGTGGGCGAGGTCGAAGAGCTGAGTGTCCGGACGGACCGGCGACGCCTCGGAATCGGCCGGGCCCTGCTGCTGGACGGGCTACGGAGCCTTCGCGAGCAAGGCGCGACCACCGCCCGGCTGTTCACGGGCACGGCAAACCCGCACCGGTCCTACGACCTCTACGAGAGCGTGGGGTTCAGGCGGCAGAACGAGTACGTCCGCTACCGCAAGCCGCTTGCATGACCGACCGGCACGTACGCCACTCATTCAGGCCCCGGAAGGGGTGCATTGACGACTCCGAACGGTACGTGAACGCTTGGGGTGGCCGGCGCCGTGCCGGTCAGGTGGGCGACCTGGTCGTCGAAGAAGATGTGCGGGTCGAGGGCGCTCATCACGGCGGCCTTGTCGATGCCGCCGAGGAAGAAGGCGTCGTCGACGCGCAGTCCCCACTGCTTGAGGCTGCGCACGGCACGTTCGTGTGCGGGGGCGTCCCGGGCGGTGACCAGGGACACCCGCAGGCGGGGCTGGTAGGCGGGGTTCTTGCGGCGTTCTTCCTCTTCGCGGCGCTGGATGCGGTTGATGCCCGCGAGGAAGTCCTTCAAGGGACCCGGGTCGTGAGGGGTGGCCGCATTGAGGACTTCGTGCGCGCGGAACCCGTCGATGCCGGCGGTTCGGAAGATCCGCTCGGAGGAGTCGCCCGCCAGTACGCCGTCGAAGTCGAAGGCGATGCGGAGTTCCCGGTCGGTGTCGTCATCGACTCGCTCGGTCTCGAGTACGTGCCCCGCCGGCAGGCCGTCGGCCACCGCTTCCCGAACGTCGGAACCGTTGGCCGACAGGAACAGGGACATGTTCAGAGCGGATATGAAGCGGTGTGACGACCGGCCTTGCCGGAACACGGCCCGACTGATGTGCAGGCCGTGCGCCGCGATGGAACGCATGACGCGGAGCCCGGTGTCCGGGTCGTTGCGCGACAGGATGATGACCTCGACCAGCGGATCGAGGGGCTCCGCGAGGTCGTTCAGCGACAGCAGGCGCCGGACGAAGGGGAAGGCCACCCCCTTGTCCAGGACGTCGTCAACGTGGGCCTCCTGGTACCTCCGGTACGCGTCCTCACCCTGCTCCCGGAACACCGCGTCGCAGTCGGCGAGGTCGAACAGGGCGCTGGAGGCGATCCCGATGACGACGCGGTCGGACAGGTCGTACTTCATCTCGCCCCCTGCTGGCACACGTGCAACAACGAGACGTTTATCGCCTGTTCGAATACGTCGAAAACATGTGCGCCACCCCCACGGCCATCCCCGCCACGGCGGGAACCGAGAGCTGAAGAAGGCGCCGCCGGTACGGCCGGAAGATCTGAACGGATACCGGGAATCAGGCAGCGACGAGCTCCTGCTCGCGGTCCGGCGCATCGACCTTGGGCTTCTTGTTCGGCAGCGAGAGCCGGAAGACCTTGTGCCACGCCGAGAACACCTGCTTGGGCAGCGGCCCGGTGACGTACTCCAGCTCGTACTTCTCGAACAGCGCGCGCACCTTCACCGCGACCTCGGCGTACCGGTTGCTCGGCAGGTCCGGGAACAGGTGGTGCTCGATCTGGTGCGAGAGGTTGCCGGTCATGAAGTGCATGGCCTTGCTGCCGCTGATGTTCGCCGAGCCCATCATCTGGCGCAGGTACCACTGGCCGCGCGTCTCGCCCTTGATCGACCGGCGCTCGAAGACCTGCACGCCCTCGGGGAAGTGCCCGCACATGATCACCGAGTGGGACCAGATGTTGCGGACCAGGTTCGCGGTGAACGTGGCGGCGAGCGTGGTGAGGAACGAAGGGCCCGACAGGAGCGGGTGGATCACGTAGTCCTTGAGCACCTGCTTGCGGATCTTGCGGCCCACGGCCCTGGCCCGCGCGCGGAACTCCGGGTTCTTGCGGCGGCGCTTGTGCAGGTTCTTGCCCAGCTCCAGGTCGTACGCCGCGATGCCGTACTCGAAGAAGCAGGCGTTGATGAAGTTCCACAGCGGCTGGCCGAGGTGGAACGGGTGCCACTTCTGGTCCTCGTCGACGCGCATGATGCCATAGCCGAGGTCGTTGTCCTTGCCGATCACGTTGGTGTACGTGTGGTGCAGCTCGTTGTGCGAATGCCGCCACTGATCGGACGGCGAGACGTGGTCCCACTCCCAGGTGGTGGAATGGATCTTCGGGTCCCGCATCCAGTCCCACTGGCCGTGCAGGACGTTGTGGCCGATCTCCATGTTGTCCATGATCTTCGCCACGGACAGCCCGGCGGTGCCGATCAGCCAAGCCGGCGGGAAGATCGAGAACAGCAGCACACCCCTGCTGACCAGCTCGAGCTTGCGCTGCGCCGAGATGACCTTGCGGATGTAGGCGGCGTCCTTCTCGCCTCGGCTGGCGATCACCTCATCGCGGATCGCGTCCAGCTCGCGGCCGAGCTCCTCGATCTGCTCCGCGGTCAGGTGGGCGGTGGGGTCGATGGCGGTCAAGGTGCTCCTACCGTTCGATGTCGCAGGGGCCCGCCGCGGCGGACACGCAGGTCTGGATGAGGACGCCCGGCTCGGCCTCGGTGATCTCGCCGGTGCGCAGGTCGCGGACGGCGCCCGCCTTGAGCGGCGTGACGCAGCCGAAGCAGATGCCCATACGGCACCCGGACGGCATGAGCACGCCGGCCTCCTCGCCGACGTCCAGCAACGGCGTGGCGCCGTCCGCGTCGACGGTCTTGCCGGTGGTGCTGAACGTGACCGCGCCGCCGTCACCGGCGACGACGACGCCGGGGCGGAAGCGTTCGGTGTGCAGGCGCTCTACGACGCCGTGATCGCTCCAGAACGCTTCGGCGGCGTCCAGCAGGCCCGCGGGCCCGCAGGCCCAGGTCTCGCGCTCGGCCCAGTCGGGTACCAGTTCGTCGAGACGTGCGATGTCGAGCACGCCGTCCGTGTCGGTGTGCACCTCGGTGAGCCGCAGCTTCTCGTCCGCGACCAGGTCGTGCAGTTCGTTGCGGAAGATCACGTCCTGCGGCCGTGGCGCGCAGTGGACCATGACGACGTCGTCGAACTCGATGTCACGCAGCATGCCCATCACGGGCGTGATCCCGCTGCCGGCCGTCAGGTAGAGCACCTTGGCGGGCTTGGCCTTCGGCAGTACGAAGTCACCGGCCGGCTGGTCGAGCTGGATCAGCGTGCCCGGTTTCGCCCTGCGGACCAGGTGGTTGCTGACCTTGCCGTCCGGGATCGCCTTCACGGTGATCGTGACGCGGCCGTCCCGGCGGTCCGTCGGCGAGGTGATGGAGTAGGCGCGCCACAGGCGCCTCCCGTCGACATCGACCCCGACCCGCACGTACTGACCGGCCGTGTGACCGCGCCAGCCCCTTCCCGGCCTGATCACGATGGTCGCGGCGTCGCCCGTCTCGGGGTGCACGGCCTCGATGCGCCCACGCAGGTCCGCGCCCGCACGCAGCGGGCTGACCAGGTCGAGGTAGTCCGACGGCAGCAGCGGCGTCGTGATCATCTCCAGCAGTTTCCACGCCTTACTGCGGAGGGCGGTACTCGTCATGACCCCAGCTTGATGCGCCACAAGGCGTAAAGTCCTGACCGCAGGACGTAAATTTCGTCGGCTGAATTGTTCGCAGGGAATAAAGCATGAGCCATCCAATCCGGAGAGTCACCGACCTGGCCCTGGACCGGACAACGGTCACCGCACTTCGGGCCGCGCTGAAGACCACCGCCGACGAGGTCGTCCAGGCGATCATCGACGAGGTCCCTCCCTACGCCAACGCCCTTTCGGGCCGCATGGGCGTCACCATCCGCCGAGCCGTCCGCACCGCCCTGGGGCACTACCTGGACCTCGCGAGCGGGAACGCCACAGGCGGCGACGCCGGTGACGCGGCCTACGAGCTGGGCCGCGGCGAGGTGCGCGACGGGCGTTCGATGGACGCCCTGCTCAGTGCCTACCGCGTCGGTGCCCGCGTGGCCTGGCGATGCCTGGCGGCGGGTGCCGTACCCGCGGGTCTGCCCGCCGCCGAGGTCGCCAAGTTCGCCGAGCTGACCTTCGCCTACATCGACGAGCTCTCCGCCGCGAGCGCCGCGGGCCACGCCGACGAACTGGCCGCCCGGGGCCGGGACCACGAGCGCCACCTGGAACACCTGGCCCGCGACCTCCTCGCCGGCGCGAGCCCGGACGTGCTGCTGGCCTCCGTCCAGCGGGCCCGGTGGCAGCCTCCGGTTTCGCTGACCGCCGTCCTGCTGCCCGCCGCCCAGGCCCGGCCCGCCTACCGCGCGCTCGACCCGGGCACCCTCGTCCTCGACGATCTGCCGGACGCCTTCGGTGTGCTGCTCGTCCCCGACGCCGACCGGTCGCATCTCTTGCGGCAGCTGACCGACCGCACCGCTGTGGTCGGCCCGGCCCGGCCATGGACCCGTGCGTCCGCCTCGTACGCACGAGCCGCACGCGCGCGCTCCCTCTCGTCCGACATCCGCGACACCGAGGACCACCTGCCCGAGCTGGTGCTGAGCGCCGACGCGGACGCGTTCGCAGACCTGCGGGCCCGAGCCCTCGCACCGTTGCGGCCCTTGCCCGCCGCGACCGCACGGCGGCTGGAGGAGACGTTGCGGGCGTGGCTGCTCCACCAGGGCAGGCGGGACGAGGTGGCGGCGGCGTTGTTCGTCCATCCCCAGACCGTCCGGTACCGGATGTCGCAGCTGCGGGATCTGTTTCCGGATCTCGCATCGCCACACCGGGTCCTCGAGCTGACGCTGGCGGTCGGCCTCCGGGTCGGCTGACGCGTACCCCGACCGTGGGGGAGGGGCTGGACGAACCAGTCAAAACCCCCAGGGCCCGCCGCCACCGTTCGGCGTGATGACGACCAAGTGGTGCACTGCTGCCCCGGCTGCGGGGCCGACGGGCTGCCGAAGGTCCGGACGGGCGTGCGCGCGGGTGGCCGTCGGTAGCGCGTCGAGGGGCGTGACCTGCGGCTCTGTCGCCCGGCGGGCGGCTCCGGGGACCTCCGTGCATGCTGGGAGAAGCCTGGCTCGGAGTCGTCCGACGAGCAGTGTGCCAACGGCGGAAGCCGACGGGAGTCCGAAGCGACTCACGCCCGAGGTCCGCGCCCTGCACTGCACGGCACCGGCCCGTGCCTTCTTCCACCTCTCGATCCCGTGAGTTCACGAGGACACGCCATGGGCAGAGCAATGCTCCGGCAGATCATCGACTACGCCAACCGAGCCGATCCGTACCCGCTGTACGAGGAGCTGCGCAGGACGCCGGTCTTCCACGATGAGGACGGGCCGTACATCGTGAGCACCTACTACGAGATAAACGGCCTGCTGCACGACCCGCGCATCAGTTCCGACCCCCGCAACCTGACGCTGTCGTCGAACGATCCGCTGGCGCAGGACGAAGGAGACGACTCGGCCCTGCCTCCGGTCTTCATCAGGCTCGATCCGCCGGACCACGACCGGCTGCGCCGTATCACGAACCGGCCCTTCGGGCCCCCGCACTCCCCGCGCAGGGTCCACGACATGCGCGGTGAGCTCGACGGCATCGTCGCCGACCTCATCGACGGCATCGCCGGAGGGGACTCGTTGGAACGGATCGACCTGGTCGACCAGTTCTCCTACCCCTTCCCGGTGACGGTGATCTGTCGGCTGCTCGGCGTGCCGCACGAGGACGAGTCCCGCTTCCACGGCTGGGCCGACACCATCGCCGCGAGCCTGGACCCCGATCCGGACGCCGACCCCGCCGAAGGGCACAAGGGCGCGTCCGATGCGCAGATGGAACTCGGCATGTACCTGGGCGGGCTGATCGAGGAGCGCAGCAAGAAGCCGGGCGAGGACATGCTGTCCCAGCTCGCGGCCGTCAAGGAGGAACCGGACGGCTCCATGAGCACGCTGGAGATGATCAGCACTGCGGCGCTGATGCTGATCGCGGGCCACGAGACCACGGTCAACCTGATCACGAACGGCATGCTGACCCTCCTGCGTCACCCGGACGTCCTCCAGCGGCTGCACGAGGAACCGGCCCTGTCGGTGCAGATCGTCGAGGAACTGCTGCGGTACGAACCGCCCGTCCAGATGCTGCCGCGGCGCAGCACGCTCGCCGACATCGAGGTGGGCGGGGTGAGCATCCCCCAAGGCGCCACCGTTTCGCTGATCCTGGCCTCCGGCAACCGCGACCCGAAACGGTTCGAGAACCCGGACCGTTTCGACCCCGACCGCAAGGACGTCCAGCACCTCGGTTTCGGCAGTGGCATCCACAGCTGCTTCGGTGCCCCGCTGGCCCGCCTGGAAGCCCAGCTGGCGCTGAGTGAGCTGGCCCGTCGGCTGGAGAATCCGCGACTGCTGGAGGACCCGCCCCCGTACCGCCAGAATGCGGTGCTCCGCGGCCCTCGACACCTGCCGATCGCCTGCGACGGCATCCGTGAGCCCTGAATCGCGACGGGGCCGCCCGTCCGTCACCCGGCGGGTACTCGAGGGTCATGGCCGGAAAGGGCTCCTGGAGGGCAATCGCCACTCCAGGAGCCCGACTTGAGGACTCAGAAGAAGCCCAACTTCTTCGGGGAGTAGCTGACCAGGAGGTTCTTCGTCTGCTGGTAGTGCTCCAGCATCATCTTGTGGGTCTCGCGGCCGATGCCCGACTGCTTGTACCCGCCGAAGGCCGCGTGGGCCGGGTAGGCGTGGTAGCAGTTCGTCCAGACGCGGCCCGCCTGGATCGCGCGGCCCGCGCGGTAGGCCGTGTTGATGTCGCGGGTCCAGACGCCCGCGCCCAGGCCGTAGGACGTGTCGTTGGCGATGCGCACGGCGTCGTCGAAGTCCTGGAAGGACGTCACCGACACCACCGGGCCGAAGATCTCCTCCTGGAAGATCCGCATCCGGTTGTCCCCCTCGAAGATGGTCGGCTGGACGTAGAAACCGCCCGCCAGGTCACCGCCGTGGTCGATGCGCCCGCCGCCCGTGAGGACCTTCGCGCCCTCCCGCTGGCCGATCTCCACGTACGACAGGACCTTCCTCAGCTGTTCCTCCGAGGCCTGCGCGCCGATCATCGTGTCCGTGTCCAGGGGATGACCCGGCACGATCAGTTCCGTACGGGCGACCGCCGCGTCCAGGAAATCGCCGTACCTGCCGCGCTCGATCAGGGCGCGCGACGGGCTCGTGCAGACCTCGCCCTGGTTCAGCGCGAACATCGTGAAGCCCTCCAGGGCCTTGTCGCGCAGGTCGTCGTCCGTCGTCCAGATGTCGTCGAAGAACAGGTTCGGGCTCTTGCCGCCCAGCTCCAGGGTGACCGGCTTCAGGTGCTCGGCCGCGTACTGCATGATCAGGCGCCCGGTCGAGGTCTCCCCGGTGAAGGCCACCTTCGCCACGCGCGGGCTCGACGCGAGCGGCTTGCCCGCCTCCTCGCCGAAACCGTTGACGACGTTCACCACGCCCGGCGGCAGCAGGTCGGACACCAGGCTCAGCCAGTAGTGCACCGAAGCCGGCGTCTGCTCGGCCGGCTTGAGGACGACCGTGTTGCCGGCCGCGAGCGCCGGGGCGAGTTTCCACACGGCCATCAGGATGGGGAAGTTCCACGGGATGATCTGGGCGACCACGCCCAGCGGCTCGTGGAAGTGGTAGGCCACCGTGTCGTCGTCGAGCTGGCTCAGCGCCCCCTCCTGGGCGCGCAGCGCGCCCGCGAAGTAGCGGAACTGGTCGATCGCGAGGGGCAGGTCCGCGGCGAGGGTCTCACGGACCGGCTTGCCGTTCTCCCACGTCTCCGCGACCGCGAGGGCCTCCAGGTTCTGCTCCATCCGGTCCGCGATGCGCAGCAGGACCGCGGACCGCTCGGCGACCGAGGTCCGGCCCCAGGCGGGGGCCGCCGCGTGCGCCGCGTCCAGGGCCCGCTCCACGTCCTCCGCCGTGCCCCGCGCGATCTCGGTGAAGGGCAGGCCGTTCACGGGGGAGGGGTTCTCGAAGTACCGGCCCCGGACCGGTTCGACGTACTCGCCGCCGATGAAGTGGTCGTAGCGGGACGCGTACGCCATCAGCGCGCCCTCGGTACCGGGCGCAGCGTATCGGGCCATGGTGTTCCTCCCCTTGCCGGGCGCCGGCCGTCGTCGGACGGCGCTCGGGGAGGAGGCTAGGAGCGGGCGGGTTGCGGGTACGTTGCGTACCGCCGGGGCACCCGCTGCGGCCCGCCGCCCAGCTCAGCGTCCAGGGCCCGTACGCGGGCCAGCGCGGCCGGCCGGCCCTCCGGCGGCAGGGCCGCCGCCAGCGCCCGCCACACCTCCGGGTCCTCCGCGCCCCACGCACTGCACACCCAGTCGGTCAGCAGCCCCGCGTCCGCGCGGGCGATCACCGCCGCCCGCGCCTGGTCCTCGATGCGCCGCCGCAGCCGTACGATGCCCGGTGCGCCGGAGGCCGGCAGCAGGGGGCCCGCGTACCGGGCCAGGCCGGCCGACACCGCGCCGGCGGCCAGGTGCCGGGTGACCGCGGCGAAATCGGCCTCCACCGGGGCGGCGGTCCGGTAGGGGCGGGAGAGCAGGTGCGCGGCGCCCAGCAGCGTGCGCAGCCGGGACACCTCCGCGCGCAGGGTCACTGCCGAGACCGACTCGTCCTCGTACAGCGCGTGGGCGAGTTCCTCCCCCGACAGGCCCTCGGGGTGCTGTGCGAGCAGCGCCACGATCTCGCTGTGCCGCCGCCCCAGCACGATCCGCCGGCCGCCGAGCACCAGCAGGGCCTCGTCGCGGCCGAGCGCCGTGAGGCTGTTCCGGGCCGCGTCGGCCGGCTGCGGCGCGAGCAGCGCCAGCTGGGCCTCGGCGGCCCGGGCCACCGCCTGTACGAAGGCGAGCGAGTGGGGGTGGGCCAGTCCGTCGCCGCCGCTGATGTCGACCGCCCCCAGCACGCGCCCGGTGGCGGGATCGCGAACCGGAGCCGCCGCGCAGGTCCAGGGGTGCACGAGGCGGCTGAAGTGTTCGGCCCCGAAGACCTGGACCGGTTCCCCGAGCGCGACCGCCGTGCCGGGGGCGTTGGTTCCCATCGCGGTCTCCGCCCAGCGGGCCCCCGGTACGAAGCCCAGCCGTTCGGCCCGCCGCAGGGTCGCCGATTCCCCCTCGACCCACAGCAGCGCGCCGCGCGCGTCGCACACCGCGAGCAGATGGGCCCCGTGCGCCGCGAACGCCCCGATCAGGTCCCGGAACAGGGGCATCACCCGGGCCAGGGGGTGCGCCGCGCGGTAGTCCCGCAGATCCGCCCCGGCCAGCTCCAGCCGGGGCGCGCACTCCGGGCTGACCCGCGCCCGCGCGCACCGCCGCCAGGACTTCGCGATCACCGCCCGGACCGGCGGCTCGACGCGTCCGTCCCGGGTGAAGGCCTCGTGCGCCCGCCGCAGGACGCGCGTGCGCTCGACGGGGTCGGCCCCGCCCGGCAGCGCCAACGACGGACCGCCCATGTCACCCTCCCGAGGGGCCGTGGCGCCGCGGGTGCGCGGAGCGCCCCCATCGTCGTGCGGCTCCCGGTCCCCGGCAAGCACTACGTCGGCCACACCACGCCGAAACCGGGTGGGCACTTCGAAGACCGCCCGGGTGGCCGGGAACGCACGGCCCCCGTGGCGCGTTGTGACAGGTAGTGGTCGACGTGGAAGAAGGAGGTGCCCGCAGATGTCGAAGGGCGCGAAGATCGCCGTTGGCGCGGTCGTGGCAGCCATCGTGTTGTATTCCCTGCTCGGGTTCTGGGCAGGACTGGCGGTCCTGATCGGGGTCCCGGTGGTGGCGTATCTCCTGCTGGACTCCTCCCAGAAGCGTCGTCTGCGGGGCATGTCCAGGAAGCAACTAGGCCGCTGAAGGCCGCACGGGGGGCGTTTTCGATGAGCAGGGCACGGGTCAGAGCGGTCAGCAGCAACGCCGAGTACGCGTTCACCAAGCCCAACCGGGAGAGCATCACGCTGCTCGCGGGCCTGGGGGTGGAGGGCGACGTGCACGCGGGGGTCACGGTCAGACACCGTTCACGGGTGGCCGCCGACCCGACCCAGCCGAACCTGCGCCAGGTACACCTGATCCACCGGGAACTGTTCGACGAGGTGGCCGCGGCGGGATTCGGCGTCGGACCGGGCCAGCTCGGGGAGAACGTCACCACCGAGGGCATAGACCTGCACGCGCTGCCGACGGGCGCCCTCCTGCGCCTCGGCGAGGAAGCGGTGGTCGAGGTGACCGGGCTGCGCAATCCCTGCCCGCAGATCAACGCCTTCCAGGACGGGCTGCTCAAGCAGGTCGTCGGCCGGGACGAGGAGGGCCGGGTGGTCCGCAAGGCCGGGATCATGGGCGTGGTCCACCGGGGAGGCACGATCCGCCCCGGCGACGCCATCACGGTGACCCTGCCGGACCTCCCGCACGTTCCGCTCGAACGCGTCTGAGGCCCGGTCCGTCGACCGCGCCGTCCCAGGGCATCGGCGGGCCGCCGGTCCGGCGGCGGGCGGCCCGCACCACACGCGCCGACGCGCGACCGGGCTCCGGGGCGACCGGGCTCCGGGGCGACCGGAGGGCGCGGGCCCGCGGGGCGCCCCGCGAGGTGTCAGGACGGCCGGGTGGCCACCCGCTCCAGGGCCGCCAGCAGCTCCGGGAGTTCGGGCAGTTCCGCGTCGCCGGCGCGCGGGACGGTCAGGACCTCGCCCGGCTCCTCGTCCAGCAGGACGAAGGCCGCGTCGTCGGTCCGGGCCACCAGGGACCATCCGGGCCCGTCCGCCCGGATCGTCCGCACGCCCTCACCGGCGAAGGCGGACCGGACCCGGCCCGGCGGTGGCGCCTGCTCGGCGTATCCCGTGGCCTCCCGCAGCGCCCGTGCCAGCCCGGGGTGCGCCGCGGCGGCGGCCCCGCCGTCCGTCGCGACCCGCTCGCGCCAGTCCGCCCACTCCCGGGCGATCTGGTCCGCGCCCATGCGCCGCTGCACCGGGCCCCACGACTCCGCCGACGGCGGAGCCAGCGGCACCCGCCCCGTGCCGTCCGCACCCTGCTCGGGGTCGTGCGGCTCGGGGATGCCCGGCGCCGCCACCGTCAGATCCAGCGGCCAGCCCGCCAGCGAGAGCACGATCGTGCTCTCGTCGGGCGACAGCTCGTACTCCATGCCGCAGTCCCAGGAGGCGATCGCGGTGGCCACGAGCGAAACGTCGTCGACGACCACCGTCCAGCGCGCACCTTCCGCGTCCTGTCCGAGCACCAGCCCGTACCCGCCGGCGACCGGTGGCACGCCCAGGAGGGCGCAGGCCTGCGGAAAATCGTCGCCGAACGCCGTCGGGAACTGCGTGGGGGTCAGCAGTACGGCGGTCAGCACGAACAGCGAACCCCCATCCTCCTCAGCGGACACGTGGCCTCCCGATCGCTCTCTCGTCGGCGCACCTTAACCAGCGGGTAATACGCGCGTCGAGAGTCCGCGGGCGGCGATTTCCAAGCCCGCTACCTGCACGTAGAGTTGGGCACCCGCCACAGAAAGGGACACCGGTGCAGCGTTACGACCGGCTGAGGGAGATCCTCCGGCTCGACCCCGACAAGGACTTCCTGGCCATCTACCGGCTCACCGCCACCTATGAGTTCCCGTGGGACTTCTCCCGCGCCCTGGAACTCGCGCTCTTCCGCACCTATGCCGTCCCCTCCATCGGCAGCCTGCTCGCCGAGACGGCCGAATTCACCCGGCGCGCCCAGAAGCGCTACGACGACACCGCGCTGCTCCTCGACGCGGTCGTCGAGCACGGCTTCGACAGCGACACGGCGCGCACCGCGATCCGTCGCGTTAACCAGATGCACCGCAGCTACGACATTTCCGACGACGACATGCGCTACGTCCTGTGCACGTTCGTCGTGATCCCCGCCCGCTGGATCGACGCCTACGGCTGGCGCCCGCTGACCCGGCACGAGCGGCGGGCCTGCGCCAACTACTACGCCGCCCTCGGCCGCCGGCTGGGCATCAAGGACGTTCCGGGCTCCTACGAGGAGTTCGAGACCACCCTGAACGCCTACGAACAGGAGCACTTCGGCTGGGACGAAGGGGGCCGGGAGGTCGCCGACTCCACCCTCGACCTGATGGCGTCCTGGTACCCGGCACCGCTGGCCCCCGCCGTGCGCCGCGCGAGCCTCACCCTCCTCGACGAGCCGCTGCTGAGCGCCTTCCGCTACGAGCCCCCGGGCCCCGGCCTCCGGCGCCTGGTCCGGGGCGCGCTGTGGCTGCGGGGCCGCGCGGTGCGGCTCCTGCCGCCCCGCCGGGCCCCTCACTACGTCCGCCAGAACCCGGAGATCAAGGGTTACCCCGACGGCTACGACGTCGGCGAGCTCGGTACGTTCCCCGTGCCCGGCGCGGGCGGCTGCCCCGTGCCGCATCCGCGCCGCCCGGCCGGAGCCGAAGCCCAGCCGCCCGCGTAGCCGCCGGGCGCCGGGGCGGCCCCGGCGTGCGGGGCGACGTAGGGTCCGAAGGGCTCAGGGGCGGCGGGCCGCCAGGACCAGGAAGCGGGCGTCCTCGTCGGCGTACGAGGTCATGTCCCAGCCCGAACCGGACAGCAGCGGGCGGAGGTTGTGCTCCGCCCGCAGGTCGTCCGGGGTCAGCTCGCGACCGTGGCGGGCGGCGAGCACCGCTCGCCCGATCGGGTGAAACAGCGCGAGGCGTCCACCGGGGCGGACCGCGCGGGCGAGCTCGCGCAGGTTGGCCGCGGGGTCGGGCAGGTGCGCGATCAGCCCGGCCGCGAACACCGCGTCGAGGGACCCGTCGCGCAGCGGGAGCCGGGCCACGTCCGCGAGCAGCAGGGTGCCGTCGGCGTCCCGCCCGGCCTCCCGGGCGGCGGCCAGCATCCGCTCGGTGAGGTCCACGCCGAGCACGGTGCCGGAAGGGCCGACGGCCGCGCGCAGCGGGGTCAGGGCCCGGCCCGTCCCGCAGCCCGCGTCGAGCACCCGCTCGCCGGGGGCCAGGCCCAGCTCGCCCACGGCGGCCGCGAAGGCGGGCCCGTCCTCGGGGAACTTGCGGTCCCAGTCGGCGGCGCGTGCCCCGAAGAACTCCTGCACGTGTGTGTGGTCCTCGTTCGTACGGCTCATGCCCCCATGATCCCGTACCGTCGCCCGCCCGGGGGCCGTGTGCAAGCTGGCACGTGGCGTGATCGGAGACGAACGTATCTCTGTCATATTCCGGCAGTTCCAGCGGCTTTCGAAATGCTCCCCCTGTTCGTGCCCTCACCCGGACTAGCGTCCCGTGGCCATGGGACACCTGGACCACGCCGCCTATGGCTGGCTGACACCCGCACTGTCATATGTGATGGCATCGATCGGCGCCGCCCTCGGACTGCGCTGCACCGTCCGCGCGCTCGCCGCCACCGGGGCCTCCCGCCGCAACTGGCTCCTCACGGCGGCCTCGGCCATCGGCACCGGCATCTGGACGATGCACTTCGTCGCGATGCTCGGCTTCCACGTCACCGGCACCGAGATCCACTACAACGTGCCGCTGACCATCCTCAGCCTGCTCGTCGCGGTGCTCGTCGTCGGCGCGGGCGTCTTCGCCGTCGGCTACGGCACGGCCCGCGGCCGGTCCCTCGTCCTCGGCGGTCTGACCACCGGACTCGGCGTCGCGAGCATGCACTATCTCGGCATGGCGGCCCTGCGCCTGCACGGCCGGGTCTCCTACGAGCCGCTCACCGTCGGACTGTCCGTCGTCATCGCCGTCGTCGCCGCCACCGCCGCCCTGTGGGCCGCCCTCAACATCAAGTCGCCGGCCGCCGTGGCCGTCGCCTCCCTGGTCATGGGCCTCGCGGTCAGCAGCATGCACTACACCGGGATGCTGGCCGTCTCCGTCCGCGTCACCCCCTCGGACCAGGCGCTGCCCGGAGCCACCGCCCTGCAGTTCATCTTCCCGCTCGCGGTCGGGCTCGGCTCCTACCTGTTCATCACCGCCGCCTTCGTGGCGCTGTCCCCGACCGCCGACGAACGCGCCGCGTCCGCCTCGGCCCACGGCGCCGTCCCCCCGCCCGCGGCCCCCGGCCGACGGGGCGAGGGCGCCGTGCCCGCGCACTGAACGACCGCCCGTCCCGGCCCCGCCGCCCCGCACCGCCCCGAACGAGGAGCCCATGCGCACATCCCGCAGAAGACCGCAGGCAGCGGCTCCGCGGCCACCCGTGCCCCCGGTGCGCGGCCGCCGGGCGCACGCCGGTCCCCCCGCCGTGGAACCGCTGGTCCCGGACCCGCGTACCGACCCGGCCGGGAGCGCTCCCGTCGGCACGCGCCCCCGGATCCGGCTGCGCCCCGCCACCGTCCGGGCGAAGATCGTCTCGCTGCTGATGGTCCCCGTCGTCTCCCTGCTCGGCCTGTGGGCCTTCGCCGCCGTCGCCGCCGCCCAGGACGTCGCCCGGATCGGCCGGGTCCGGCAGGCCGACGCCGAGATCCGCACACCCGTCGCCGCCGCCCTGACCGAGCTCCAGGCCGAACGCCGGGCCGCCGTGCGCTTCCTGGCCGATCCGGCCTCCGACCAGGCGGCGGCCCTGGAGCAGCAGGCCCGGCGCACGGACGACGCCGTACGGCGGCTCCGCCTGGGAAACCGGCACACCGTCGCCGACTCGGGCGACTACCACGGCGACGTGGTCACCCGACTGGACACCTTCGTCTCCCGCGCGGAAGGGCTCGCCGCGGCCCGCAAGGACGTCACCGAGCGCCGCGCCACCCCGGACGGCGCCTACGCGGTCTACACCGAGGCCGCCGACTCCGCCCTCGCCGTCGAGGGTGCCCTCTCCGGCGGTCAGGACCCCGTACCCGGCCCCGACGGCCGCGTCCTGCTGGAGTTCGCCCGAGCCGGCGAGATGCTCTCCCGCGAGGACGTCCTGCTCGCCGTGCCGGGACCCCGCACCCCCGATGCGCTCCGCCGCCTGACCGGTGTGATCGAGAACCGCCGCACCCTGACCGCCGCCACCGCCCCGGATCTGCCGACGGCCCAGCGCGCCGCCTGGGAGTCCGTGGCGAAGAGCGCGTCCTACGCCGAGCTCACGGGCGCGGAGGACAAGGCCCTGGCCGCCGCCCCCGCCACCACCCCCGCCGGCGGCGCGACGGCGCAGCGGGAAGCACCCCGGGAGGCCCCGCGCGCGGTGCCCGCCGGGTGGGAGGCCGCGTACACGAGCGTCAGCGGCTCGATGCGCGACATCCGGCTGGCCGCCGCTGCCGGGTCCGCGGGCCGGGCCGACCCGCTCGCCGAGGGCCTGTTCGGCCCCGCCGGGGCGGCGGTACTGCTGGGGCTGGCCGCCGTCGCCGCCTCGCTGGTCATCTCCGTCCGCATCGGCCGCACCCTGGTCGTCGAACTGGTCTCGCTGCGCAACACCGCCCTGGAGATCGCCCACCGGGGGCTCCCGGACGCCATGGAACGGCTCCGCGCGGGCCAACCCGTCGACATCGGCCTCGGCATCGACACCGACCTCGAGGCCGTGCCCGTGTCCGGACGGACCACCGAGGACGAGATCACCCAGGTCGCCGCCGCGCTCTCCACCGTCCACCGGGCGGCTCTGAGCGCCGCCGTCGAACGGGCCGAATTCGCCAGCGGGGTGAGCGGGGTCTTCGTCAACCTCGCCCGCCGCAGCCAGGTCCTCGTGCACAAGCAGCTCAACCTGCTGGACTCCATGGAGCGGCGCGCCGACGACCCCGGCGAGCTCGACGACCTCTTCCGGCTCGACCACCTCACCACCCGGATGCGCCGCCACGCGGAAAGCCTGATCATCCTCTCGGGCGCCGCTCCCGGCCGGGCCTGGCGCGTGCCGGTCCCGCTCACGAACGTCGTGCGCGCCGCCGTCTCCGAGATCGAGGACTACCCGCGGGTCGAGGTCCGCGGCCTCGCGGAAGCCGCCGTCGTCGGCGCGTCGGTGGCCGACCTCACCCACCTCCTCGCCGAACTCGTCGAGAACGCCACCCAGTTCTCCCCGCCGCACACCAAGGTCCGGGTCAGCGGCGAGCCCGTCGGCGCCGGGTACGTCCTGGAGGTCGAGGACCGGGGACTCGGCATGGGCCGCGAGGCGCTGGCCGACGCCAACCGCCGCATCGAGCACTCCGAGGACCTCGACCTCTTCGACAGCGACCGGCTGGGCCTGTTCGTGGTCAGCCGGCTCTCCTCCCGCCACGGGGTGCGGGTGCGCCTGCGGCCCTCGCCCTACGGAGGCACCACCGCGGTCGTGCTGCTGCCCAACTCCCTGCTCCAGGGCGCGATCGAGCCCGGACCCGGCCCGGCCCCCACCACCCCCGACCCCGACCCCGACCCCGCCTCCCCGGCCGGGGCCGGTGCGGGGCAGCCGGAGCCGCCCGCGGCCGTGAGTGCCGTACGGGAGACCGTGCGAGGCGTCCCGACGCCCGGCCGGCCGCCC